>JBBSNJ010000136.1:0-7136 GCA_038232775.1 Thermomicrobiales bacterium | reverse complement strand
GGCTTTCCCCGCGCAATCCCCCCCCCCCCCTGTCTCCCCCCGCTTCCCGGCGCGTGCGTCGCTTCCGCCGGGCCCTTTGGGGGCCGGGCGACGCCCGAGCCGGCGCCCGCCTGCCTCATCCGGAATTCAGGGCACCGCTCCGGCTGGCCGGAGAGCGGCCCTCACCCCCAGCCACTCACCCGGCTGCTCAAGCGATCAGCCAAAACTCCCATCAGAGCCCGACCCGCGAGAGAAAGGCGGGGCCGCCCCCGACCCCTAGGCGAACGCGGAACAACGCCCCGGCCCCGGCACCTTCGGTCGCCTTGTCGCCCCCGCCGGCGGTCGTCACGTAGGCGGTCTCCGAATCGTCGCCGGCGAAGGCGATGCTAGAGACCTTCTTGGCCGGGAAGGCGACCCGTTCCTTCTCGCTCCCGTCCGCCGCGTACCGGACGACGCCGCCGCCGCCCCACCGCGCCGACCAGAGATCGCCGCCCGCGTCGATCGCCAGCCCGTCCGGCGCCCCCGCCTCGGGCTCGACCCGGACCACCACCTGCCCCTCCGACAGCGCGCCGGACTCGGCGTCGTAGCGGAAGCGGCTGATCGTCCCCTTGGCCGTGTCGGTGTGGTAGAAGACCGTCGGGTCGGGTCCGAACCCCATGCCGTTCGACAGCCCGGCGTCCTCCAGCACCGTCGCCAGCGTCCCGTCCCGTTCCAGCCGGTAGAGCCGACCCGGCCGCTCCCCGACCGGCATCGTGCCGCAGAAGACCCGCCCTTCCGGGTCGGCGATGACGTCGTTGAATCGCCCCTCCCGCTCCTCGGGGATCTCCTCGATCAGCGTCTCGAGGTTCCCCTCCCGCCAACGCGAAACGCGGCCGCGGGCGCCGAAGAGCAGCAACGCCCCGTCCTCTTGGACCGTAATCCCGCCGATCGCCTCGCCGGCCTCGAACACTTGCTCGTGCCTGCCGGTGCTCGGCTCGTAGCGAAAGATCCGGCCCGGCGGGATGTCGAGCCAGTAGATCCGCCGCTCCAGCGGGTGCCAGCGCGGCCCCTCCCCCGTCTCGCACCGGTAGTCGGCGATCCAGTCGATCCCGCCGCCTTCGATCCCGGTCGGCGATCCCGTCGGATCCACGTGCTTGCTCCTTCCCCGCGTCGCTCGCGGCTGCGCCAAGAACGTCCGCTAGTCTCTCACGGCATTCACCCGGTCCGGCACCATCCTCGACCGCGGCAGAGGCAGCGGTTGACACGGGGGCCTCCCTGCCCCACGCTGAAGACACTCGACCTGGTGAACTCAGGGCATGCTATGTCGGAGCACGCACCTGAACGTCGCTGCTCAACCCTATCCGTCGCGTCGATGGCGTACGCAACGGACGCGGTCGAGGCGCGGCCGCCGTTTACGCGTTTGGCGGACTGCCAGTGCGACACCACGCTCTCTGGTCGCGCCGCTGCCATCGCCCACGGCATCGAGCCGGTGACGGTTGCGTCCCCCCCGATCCTCGATAGACCCCGGAGCGTCTGCCGTTCGGGTGCCGCCATGACTGCCGACCGGCGTTCCCTCGGCCAAGACGTTGGCTCATCGGGGTTCCGGCAACGCCCTTGATGGGACAATCGCGCGGCACGCCCGTCCCCTCTTCGACCCGGCGAGGAGCCGATGATGCACTCCTTCAGGGTTGGCACCGATGCGATGGGTTCTCCATTGTCGCCTGGGCCCGTCGACCCGCTCATCGGCCGAGACGATGAAGTGGCCGCTTTGACGACCGCGCTCCGCGCCCGCCGGACGCGCCTGTTGGTCCTCACCGGCCCGGGTGGGGTCGGCAAGACGCGTCTCGCCCTGCGGGTCGCGGCCGAGGTTGCCGATGCCTTCGCCGAGGGTGCGGTCTTCATCCCGCTCGCACCGGCGCACTCCCCGGACCTCGTGCTGACGGCGATCGCCCGCGGACTGGGGATCTGGGGGTTGGACGATCGGCCGATCGAGGAACGCCTGCATGACGCGCTGCAAGCCCTCGATCTGTTCCTGATCCTCGACAATTTCGAGCATCTGCTCGCGGCGGCCCCGCGAGTGGCCGAGGTGGTGTCTGACTGCCCCCGGTTAACACTGCTGGTTACCAGCCGCGAACGGCTCAACCTGGTCGATGAGCACGACGTTCCGGTGCTACCGCTGCCGCTCCCGGACGATCGCCAGTCGGAGCGACAGATCCGCGAGGTCGCCTCGGTTCGGCTTTTCGTGGAGCGGGCCCAAGCCGCCCTCCCCGACTTCGCGATCACCGCCGAGAACGCGGCGACCGTGGCCAAGGTGTGTCGTCGCCTCGACGGCTTGCCCTTGGCCATCGAGCTCGCCGCCGCCTGGACCCGCATCCTCTCGCCTGCCGCCCTGCTGGATCGACTCGAAGACCGGCTGCCGATGCTCGTGAGCGGGCCGCGCGATCGCCTCCCTCGCCAGCAGTCGATGCGCGAGACCATCGCCTGGAGCTATGACCTCCTCACCGACGACGAGCAACGAGTTTTTCGCCGACTCTCGGTCTTTGCCGGCGGTTTCACCCTTGATGGGGCAGAGGCCGTGACGACCGTGCCGAGCGGCCCCCGCGTCGCCCTTGGCGACCTCGCGACCTTGACCGATCGGAGCCTGCTGCAGGTCGTGACCGCGGACGCCGACGAACCGCGGTTCTCGATGCTGGAGACGATACGAGAGTTCGGGCTGGAGCAACTGGCCGCCAGTGGCGAGGAAGCAAGCGTTCGCTCGGCCCATGCGGCCTACGTTCTAGCGCTGGCGAAGCGGCTCGAACCGGAATTGTATGGTGGCCGGAATCTCGTGAAGTGCCTCGATTCTCTCGAGCGTGAGCATCCGAACATCCAGGGTGCCCTCATCTCGCTTGAGCGTGGAGGTAATGCGGCAGGCCAACTTCGCCTGGCGGCGGCTCTTTGGCGCTTCTGGCTGATGCGAGGCTACCTTGTTGAAGGGCGCATGTGGTTGGAACGAGCGCTCTGCCCGGCGGAAGGGTCTCCGTCGCTGCGGGCCAAGGCGTTGGTCGGATTGGCGCTGCTCGCCTGGCCGCAACACGCCCAGAAACAGGCCTTGGCCGCGCTCGATCAAGCGGTGGCCCTGGTCGAGGGAACGGCGAATCTGCACGATATCGCCTTGGCACGGTTGGCCCAGGCGTGGATCGCCCTCGATCAAGGTGATCTCACAGCGGCGGCGCGGTGGGCGACCGAGAGCAAGGCTCGCTACGAACAACTCGGCTGGCGATGGGCGGCGTCGCATGCGACGAATTGCTTGGCCCGGGCCATGTTCGCTCAGGGCGACCTCCGCGGCGCTGAGGTGATCTACGAGTCGCTGCTGGTCACGACCCAAGAGGCCGGCGACGAGTATGGTCATGCGACCGCACGGCACTGCCTCGGTCTGCTGCGTACGGTTCAGCACGATCATGGCCCAGCGTTGGCGCTGCATGGGGCCGCCCTGCGTGGCTACCAGGCCCTGGGCGAACGACTCTGGATCATCGTCTGCTTGGAGGCGATGGCCACCGATCTCGTTGCCGTGGGGCAGTCGGCGCCCGCGGCGCGACTGCTGGGAGCGGCGGCGGCCGTCAGGACCGGACAAGGGGTGCAGAGTTGGTTCGCGGATCGCGTCGCTTTGGAACGGACCCGAGACGACGCCCGCGCCGCGCTGGGCGAGACGGCGTTCCTCGCGGCGTGGGAGGCGGGGACCGCGGCGCCATTGACGGAGGTGATCGACGAAGCGTTGCAGCTCGCCGCCGGAGCCGCAAGCACTCCCATGCCCGAACATCAGGAAGCGGGCGCAGCGGGGTGGCTGACTCCGCGCGAACTCGACGTCCTCCGGCTCCTGGCCGAGGGCAGGTCGAACCCGGCGATCGGCGCGGCGCTTTCGATCAGTCCGCGCACCGTGGCCGGACACGTCGAAGGCATCTTCCGGAAACTGGAGGTCGACTCGCGTGCCGCCGCCGCCGCCGTTGCCGTCCGCCACCACCTCATCTGAGCCTCACTTCGCCCCGAATGGCGGTGATCGATGCCCGGCGAGTGAGGGCGAGCCGACGGACGGGACCGTCCGAGTCTCGCCACGTCTCGCGCTCGGGCGACCGCGCCAACGCGGAGCCGCTGGCCCTTCCGCTGGCTTGTCCGGTCGCTCGCCATCGAAGAATTGATCTCTTCACCGCTAACCGGCCTTCCGTTGCTCACAGTTGTCCTCGACCCTGTCCGTCCCCTTATCGTAGACGACCTTGTCCTTTCCCTTGCCGCAATTGACGCGGTCCTTCTCGCCGTCATCGGCGTGGATGACGTCCTTCCCCTTGCCGCCGTTGAGCGTGTCCCGGCCGTCGCCGCCAAAGAGCTCATCGCCGCCGCGGCCGCCAATGACCCTGTCGTCGCCGAGTCCACCGCCCAGACTATCGGCGCCGGTGCCACCGTTCAGCGTGTCGTTGCCCGTGGAGCCGAGCAGAACATCGTTGCCGGTCTCGCCGGAGAGCGTGTCGTTCCCGCTCCCGCCATCGAGAAGATCGGCATCCGCGCCGCCGATCAGCGTGTCATTGCCGTCTCCGCCGGACAGACCATCGTCGCCCGCGCCGCCGTCGAGCGTGTCCCAGCCTCCCTCGCCCAAGAGGAGGTCAACGCCGCCGTCACCATTGAGCGTGTCATTGCCGTCGCGACCTTTGAGAACATCATGACCCTCGCCACCGCTCAACCTGTCGTCGCCGTCGGGGCTTCCAAACAGCTCATCGTTGCCCGGACCGCCGAGCACCGTGTCGTCGCCGAGGTTGCCAATCAGATAATCGTCGCCGGAGCCACCGATGAGGGTATCGTCACCCTCCCAGCCGTTCAGCGTGTCGTCGCCATTCCCGCCGTTCATCCAATCTTGAGCACCGCCACCGATCATGATGTCGGTACCGCCGGTGCCGATGCACTGCCCATGGGCATTAAGCTTGGATTCATCCGTGCAGTCGATGTGGCCGGGAAAGTGGTCAGCCCGCGCGGGAGTCCCGCCCGCGAGTCCTACGCACCCGGAGACCGCGATGATAACCACGAGCAAGCGGACCATGGGCTCCTCCTCGCGTCCGTTGTCTGCCGCGCCCCACGGTCCCTCGCGGACCAGGGCACCGCGCCGCCGCTAGACGGCCTGCTGCCGCTCGCCGCTGTTGGCGACTTTGTCCGTCCCCTTGTCGTAGAAAACCTTGTCCCTGTTGCCCTTTCCGCCGTTGATCCGGTCTTTCTCGCCATCGTCGGCCTCGATCGCGTCCTGGCCCTTGCCGACGTAGAGCGCATCACGCCCGTCGCCGCCGAAGAGCTGATCACCGCCGCGACCGCCATTGACCGTGTCGTTTCCGTCCCCATCGCTCAGCCCATCGTTGCCGGTCCCGCCGTTGAGCGTGTCGTCGCCGTTCCCGCCGATCAGCGCATCGTTGCCGCTCCCACCATGGAGGCTGTCGTTGCTGGGCCCGCCGTCGAGAAGATCTGAGCCGGCGCCGCCGTCGAGCGTGTCGTTGCCGAAGAAGCCGTTCAAATAACCGTCTCCCTCACCGCCAGACAGTGTGTCGTTGCCCGCATGGCCGTTCAAAAGATCGACGCCCTCGCCTCCGATCAGCATGTCGTTGCCGTTCCCACCGTTCAGCTCATCGTTCCCCGCCCTGCCCTCGATCCAGTCTCGATGGTTGTCGCCGCCCATGACGTTGTCGCCATCGGTGCCGATGCACTCTCCAAATTCGTTCAAATTGGCGTCGTCCGTACAATCGATGAAGTCGGCCCGCGCTGGAACGAAACCCATCGTCAGAAGCCCCACCACGAGTCCAATCACCAGCGCTCGACCACCCGTTCTCATCATCGCGCTCCTCTCGCGATGAGTCCGCCGCTCACGCCGGGCCATTGACCTCCGACCGCCTGAGACGACATCCCACCGCTTCCGACTCTTTCAAGCGGTCTCTGCCCCATCTTGAGCCTACCGTCGGCCAGCGCCCCTGCCATGCGTCAACTGACCTGATCGCGCGCGGCACGATGCTCTGGGTCGCCCCCGTCGATCGACGGGGGCGACCCAGCAGTGGTTGCCCCGAGCAAACCCGTCAATCGGACGGTGCGCCTGGGCGTGGCTCCCGTTCATGCTGGGGTTAAGGGTTGAGTACCTGGCGCAATGCGGGCCGCAACGTACGAAAGGAGTGAGCTAGGCGGCGGTCCTCAATCCCGATCGGGTTGTTGCTGATCCTCCCCACTGGCGCCCCTGACCCACGGGTTGCGATCCAACCACCCCAGCCGTACGCCCTAAGTCGTAGGGCACGCGCCATGGCCACATCGGACATGACGACTTTCGTCCGATGTTGCGAAGTATGCGCGGTTCTACGATCCGTGTACTGGCGAAAAAGTCGGCGGGCGCGCCCACTTCTTTGGCACCGACCTCGGCATTGAGTCCGCCCCCCGACCACGCCCGACGATGGCCGAATGGCCATCGAGTCAAGAGGAGGCTTCACCATGGAGGGACAAAGCTTCGATCGCCTGACTCGCGGACTCGGGGAAGGGAAATCGCGCCGCACGGTGCTGCAGGGCTTAGCGGCGAGCGTGCTGGCCGGCGGTCTTGGCTGGCTGGGACTGGAGGATGCGGCGGCCAAGACCTGCAAGAATCACGGCCGCAGATGCAAGAAGAACAAGGACTGTTGCAGCCACAAGTGCAAGGTGAAGAACGGCCAGAAGCGGGGCAAGTGCCGCGGCAACGGCGACCCGGTCTGCCTCCGCAACGGCGCCGTCTGCCCGGACGGGAGCTCGGAGAGCTGTTGCTCCGGATTCTGCACCCAGGAAGGCCCGTTCGGTGAGGTCGAACCGACCTGCTGCGTGCCGAACGACGAGACGTGCAAGCGGAACAGCGACTGCTGCGCGACTGCGTCGGATCCCTCGGCGTGCCAGGGCGGCCGCTGCTGCCGCGAGGAAGGCGCCACTTGTGCCACGCCCAGCGGCTTGCAGATCGCCCAATGCTGCGGCTTGCTGGGCTGCGACACCGATGGCACGCACACGTGTGTCCCAACGATCAGCCCGTAGCTGAAGAGGTCGCACGGGACAGCCGACGAGTGACCGCGGCCGCCGGGCAGTCAGGCGGCCCCGGTCCCCGCTGCGGGAGTCGCGAGATGGCCAGCGAACGCTTCGACGCCGTGGCGAACACCCTGGCTGGCTCT
>JBBSNJ010000135.1:0-7171 GCA_038232775.1 Thermomicrobiales bacterium | reverse complement strand
CTCGGGCTGGACCGGCGTCTCGCCGGTCGTGATCCCCGGCACTTGCCATCGGCCAAGAGCCAGTGACGGACGTGGGCCGGTGGCGACGACGGAGACGAGGCGGCGGAGCACCGGCCAGGCAAAGGCGACGAAGCGCAACCCCGCGTCCGTCTGCGACAGTCGTTCGTCGTCGCGGGCGAGGCGGCGGAACCGGGCCGCCCAGGCGGCAGAGCGCTCCACGACCCAGCGCCGGGGCAGGAGGACGACCCCGCGCTGCGCCTCAGACAGGTCGACCACGTGCCGGCTGATGCCGGGCCCAATGGCAGCGGCCTCGGCCTGCGCCGCCGCCTCGCCTAGATCGACCCAGGCCGGCTCGACGGCGTTCCCCGCCGCCGCCTGCGCCGCCGCCGCCAGCGCCGCGGCACGCGCCCCACCCGGCGCCGCGGCGGGTGTCACCACCGGGACCAGCCGGTTGCCGAGGGGGGCGACCGCCGCGTGGACCCGGCCCCCCTTGCGCCTCTTGTGTCCGTCGAAGTCGGCCCCAGCCCCGCTCTCCGGGGTCGCCCGTGGCGGGCTGGGGCGACAAAGACGACCGCGGTCGGGGCTGGCGACCGCCCCCGCGCCGAAGGGCGGACCCCGACCCGTCGGCCCCTCTTGACGGCCTACTGCTCGCTCCGATGAGCCTTCCCTGCACCGGGCCGGTCGCGTCGTGCTCGAGGTGGGCAGCGCGATGGAGTTGGGAGAGAGCGCACTCTCCTTCCTCGCCTGCGAGCTCGGCTTCGGCTGGACCTTGGTCGTGCTGCCGCTGGTGGCGGCACCGGCGCAGCGGGGCGGCAGCCGCTCGACGGCAGGGACCTCTCGGGCGGTGGGCCGCTGTCCGGCGCGTTGCTGCCCGCCGTGGCCGCCTTCGGCATCGGGGTCGACGTGCTCCCGGCTCACATGCGGTAGTATCGCTCTCGGGCCGCCGGGAGATGACGGGAGGGGGTTAGGGGCAGATGGGGCGCGAAAGGGGTATGCCGGTGCCGGCGGCCCTCGTGCGAGACGACCACGCCGAACCCTCCGTCTTCCAGCCGGATGGCCTGCTGCGCGAAGCACGGCGACAGCGGTCGCTCGCGGCCGGCTCGGTGCCCGATGTCTGCCTGCTCGACCCGGACGGCGACGTCGTCCGCTTCCTGAGGCAGACTGGCCGCGGTCGCCGCTCCGAGAGTTGGGCGTGCTACCACACCGATCTCTGGGAGACCGAGACAGCCGGCATCCCCGTCGGGGTCGTCGGCAACGCCGTGGGCGCGCCGTTCGCCGTCCTCGTCGCCGAGGAACTCGTCGCATCGGGGTGTCGGCTGGTGGTAAGCGTGACCTCCGCGGGGCGGCTCGATCCCGACCGGTCGCTGCCGACGACCATTCTGGTGGACCGCGCGTTGCGCGGCGAGGGGACGAGCCATGCCTACCTCCCGCCGGGCCGCTACGTCGACGGCAATGCTAGGCTGCTGGCGGCGGTGGCCCGCGAACTGCGGCGATCGGGAATCGACGCGGTCCGGGGCGGCACCTGGACCACCGACGCGCCGTTCCGGGAGACCCGCTCGGCGGTCGCGGCGGCGGCGGCGGTGGGTCTGAAGGCGGTCGAGATGGAGGCGGCGGGGCTGTACGCTTTCGGGCGGGCCCGGGGCACGCTGGTCGTTTCGTTCGCCCTCGTCACCAACGAGATGGCCCAGACCGGGGACGATTTCGAGAAGGGGGCGGACAACGGCGCGCCGCACGCCCTCGCGCTCGCCGCGGCCGCTGCCCGAGGGTGGATGTCGCTCCGTGGCGGCGGTGACGCGGCGTGACCAGCCGGGCTCCGCGACAGATGACGGGGGATGCGATGAGCGCACGCCAAGCAACCGGGGACGCCGTGCAACCGCTGGTCGACCCGACGCTGTTCGCCAAAGGGTTGGCCGTCGTCCGCATCTTCTTCGGCATCATCCTTTTCGCCAACGGTCTCGCCAAGCTTGACGCTGACCTCGGCCGGATCGACCTCGGCCCCTACCACGCCAATCTCGTCACCCGCGACGGCGCCCGCAGCATCCTCAACTTCGAGGTCAACGAGCGCCGCCTCCGCGAGGGGGCACCGCTGGGAACCCAAGTCCCGGGGTTGAAGCGGTTGGTCAACGGGGTGGTCCTCGCCAACTGGGGCGTCTTCCAATGGGTCGTCGTCGCGATCGAGTTGATCGGCGGCGGGCTGCTCGTCCTCGGCTTGGCGACGCGGGGGGCAGCGCTGGTCGCCCTCGGCCAGCAACTCTTCCTGGCCCTGGTCTATCTTTCGAGCAACCGCTGGGCGTTCGAGCAGCCGCACGAGTACGTGCCGTTGATCGTACTCGCCCTCGTCCCGGCCGGGCGCGTTTGGGGGCTCGACGGCCTGCTCGTCCGCGACCGTCCCGAGCTGCGCCGCTGGCCGTTCTGACGCCGAGAGGGGGAACCAGGCCCGCCACGAGCGCGTGATCGGCGATCTTGGACCGGTCTCGAGGCCGGGCACGGGCGATTGCTGCGGCTCGCCAATGCCGCACCGCCCGTGCCCAAACACCACCGCCCGAAGTTAGACGAAGTGGGCGGTGCCGAACATGCCGTCCGCCACGGGTCTGGGGGTCGGACGGGGATGGACCGGCTCCACCGTCGCCTCGGACCCTATTGTCGGTCCGCGACCGGCGAGGCGGCGGCGGGAGTGGTCGTCCCGCCGCCGATCGTCAACGTGACCATCGGGAACTCGCTGTTGACGAAGCACTCGTCGCTCGCGGCGAAGAAGGCAAACTGGTAGTCGCCGGCCGGGGCCTCGCTTGGGACCATGAACGTCGTGCGGAAGCGATCATCGCCGGTCGACTCCATCAGCACCATCCGTCCCAGCTCGGGGTTGGCGGCGATGATCTCGGGGGACAGCCCGCCTTGGCCACCCTTGGCGGTCACTTCGAAGGTCACGTCTTCGCCCGGCATCGCCTGCTGTGGGTCGATCACTGCGTCGCTCAGTTGCGGTTCGCCCTCTGGTTGGTTCAACAGCGCAAGCCCAAAGTCGTAGGTGACCGTCTGGCCCGGCTCGAGGTCGAACACCGTGTCGGCGTCGAAGTCGCTGTTGTGGTACCGGTAGCCGCCCTGGCGGAAGCCAAGCACGTCCACGGTCTCACCGACGGGAATGTTCGAGACCCGGTAGCGCCCCTCCGCGTCGGTGATCCCCGCGCGTTGGACGTCCTCCCAGCCGACAACGATGTAGACGTCGGCGAGCGGCTCGCCGCTATCGAAGTTGGTCACAACACCGGTGATGGTGCCGGTACCAGCCGAGGGGGTTGCTTCCTGGGCGACGGCAGGGTAGAGACGACCCGCGCTCGCGATGCTGATCGCTGCGCCCATCGTCTTCACCACGGACCGTCGGTTGAACATGCTGTCCATGAGGTGCTCCTTTGCTCGATCGGCACGCCGGGCACGAAGGAGATCGTGCAGGCGGCCACGAGGTAACTACCTCCGCAAGGAGCGGGCCACGTGAACATTGTTCCGGCGACGCGGCGGTGAATCCCGTTGACAGAGAGGTAGATCGTGTGACCTGATCCCGTTCTTTGGCCCGCGCCTCCTGAGGGTGCGACCGTCTTTGACCTGCCCCGGTCCACCTGCCAGTCGCTGATAGGCTGGGGACAGCGCAAGAACTGGATCGTGCGTAGGGAGAACACGGATTCAGGATTCAGGTGGCTAGAGAAATAGCGGACTAACCGGATTCGGAGGATCGCGTTGTGCCCAAGCAGGACGAACTTCGTCCCCGGCAGCGGGCAGGCGCGGACACGACCGACGACGGTCGCCATCCCCCCCTTCCGTCCCGCGGTCGACTTCCAGCAGTCGTCGCTGTCGGGACCGGCTGGTTGAGGGTGCCAAGGACGAGACGGCGACCGCAATGGTGGGATAGCACAGCCTCCGCCGCTACCCGTTCGCGGAACCGGCGGGGACGTTTTCTTCCGCGCGAGCCAGTCCTTCCAGCACCCAGCGGTGTGTCAGCTCGTCGGTGCTGATACCCTGCGCGCTTGCGAGACGGCGCACCTGTTGGAACGAGGAGGCGCCAACCTCGGCCCGGAGGATGAAGCGGCTACGAACCTCGTCGATCTCCCACGCGACCGGCTCCCATTCGTCCGGGAAGTCCTCCGTGCTATGGGTGTCCCAGAATGCTGCTTCTTCCTCGTAGGAGGAGAAGTCAGGGAGGGCGTTTGATGGGCGATGAATCGTGCTCATCCTTCTCTCCTTCAGCGACGACGGTAGGCTCGGCGTTCGCGGTCGTCGGCGTCGCGGGCGGTGACGACGTAGAAGAGGGTACCCTCGTCTCTGGCGACGATGACGGTCAAGAGCCGACCCGCGTCCGTTTGCCCGATCAAGCGGTAGGTGCCGCGCCGTCCCCGAGTGACAAAGGGAGTGTTCTGAGCTACTTCCTCCACCTCAGATGGCTCAACGCCGTGCCGTGCAATGTGGTCATCGTTCCGCTCATCCCAGATTAGGTCGAAGCGGCGAGCCATCTGCCCTCCAGGCCGGCAACTCGCCCCCAGTCTCCCACGGGTCAGGCTCTAAGCGCGCCTTCTGGCTCAGTACCATCGTCTCCATCCTGATCGGCAAGGTATCGGCTAACCCGGCAGCAGCCCCTCGACCTTGAACAGCTCGGCGTTAAGGATCGAGGCGCCGGCGGCGCCGCGGATCGTGTTGTGGCCGAGGAGGACGAACTTGATCCCGAGCAGCGGGCAGGGGCGGACGCGGCCGACGACGGTCGCCATCCCCCGCTCGGTCTCGCGGTCGAGCTGGGGCTGCGGCCGGTTCGGTTCGCGGCGGACGACGACCGGCCGCTCGGGCGCGCTCGGCAACGCCAGCTCTTGCGGTCGGCCGCGGAACGCCTCGAAGGCGGCGACGACCTCCTCCGGCGGGGCCGGCTCCCGCAGCTTGACCGAGGCGCACTCGGTGTGGCCGTCGCGGACGGGGACCCGGTTGCAGTGGGCGGTCATCGTCAACTCGGCCGGGCGGAAGGCGCCGTCCCACCCCCCAAGCAGCTTCTTCGTCTCCTCGACCATCTTCTCTTCTTCGGTGGGGATGTAGGGGACGACGTTGTCGATCATGTCGAGCGAGGGGACGCCTGGGTAGCCGGCGCCGGAGACCGCCTGCATCGTCATCACCGACAGCGCCTCGAGGCCGAACGCCTGCTGCAGCGGCTTCAAGGCGAGCACGAGGTGGATCGCCGAGCAGTTCGGGTTGGCGACGATGAAGCCGCTCCAGCCTCGACTTTGCCGCTGGGCGGCGATCGCGGCGGCGTGCTCCGGGTTGACCTCCGGGATCAGGAGGGGGACGTCCGGCTCCATCCGGTGGGTCGAGGTGTTCGAGAAGAGCGCCCGCCCCTCGCGCGCCATCCGTTGCTCGATCTCGCCGGCGACCTCCCCCGGCAGCGCGGAGAAGACGACCGGGCTGTCGAGATGGTCATCGTAGTCGCGGACCACCAGGTCGGCCGCCGCCGCCGGCATCGCGTCGCCGAGGCGCCACTCGGTCGCCTCCCGGTACCGTTTGCCGGCGGAGCGGTCGGAGGCGACCACCTCGGCCACCCGGAACCAGGGGTGCCCGGCGAGGAGTTGGACGAAGCGTTGGCCGACGCTCCCCGTCGCCCCGAGCACCGCCACCGGGATCGTCGCGTCCGTCATGATCGTTGCTCCTCTCGCTTCATGCGGCGGGGAGTGGCGGGGCCGGCCCTCACCCCCGGCCCCTCTCCCGCTGCGGCAGGAGAGGGGAGAACGCCCCGCCCCTCGTTGCTGGACTGTTCACCTGGATTCCGTACGAGTCCTTCTGCCCGACTGCCCGACTGCCCGACTCGCCGACTCGTCTGCGCTACCCGACGCGGATCGTCTCGGCCAGCAGTTCGGCGCGGCGGGGGCGGCGGCCGCGGGAGGTGGCGGGCTGGGGGCGGATCAGGGCGTCGTGAAGGGCGCGGACGGCCTCCTCGGCGCGGCCGGCCGGGACGGCGGCGGTCAGGGCGACGTTGGAGTGCTGCTGGCTGGCGGTCTGGACGGGGACGCCGGCGCGGCCGAGGACGTCGAGCAGGCGGGCCAGCCCGGCCGGCTGGCCGGCGGCGCCCTCGCCGACGGCGGCGACGAGGGCGACGTCCTCGTCGCAGCCGACCTCGGCGTCAACGTCGGCGTCGGCCAGGGCCTCCCGCAGCCGGGAAGCCACCCGCGCGCAGCCGCCGTGACCGGCGGCGTCGACCAGGTAGGTCATCCGGCGCCGGGACGAGGCTTGGGAGACGGTGACGATCTCGACCCGGTCGTCCCGCAGCGCGCCGAAGACCGCGGCCGAGGCGCCGGCCAGATCCTCCAGCTCCGGCACGTCGATCGTCAGCAGCAGCAGACCCTTGAGCGCCGTCACCGCTTTGACCCGCGAGCTTTCGGCGGTGGCGTCCTTGGTGACCAGGGTACCGGCTTCCTCCGGGGCGAAGGTGGAGAGGATGCGGACCGGGATGCCGCGGGCGACGGCCGGGCGGATCGTCCGCGGGTGGAGCACATTGGCTCCGAAGTGGGCCAGCTCCTGGGCTTCGTCGTAGGTGATCTGGGGAACGACGCGGGCGTCCGCCACCTGCCGCGGGTCGGCCGAGAGGACGCCGGGGACATCGGTCCAGATCTGGACCTCGTCCGCGTCGAGGGCGGCACCGAGCAGGGTCGCGCTGTAGTCGGAGCCGCCGCGGCCGAGCGTGGTCGTGGCGCCGTCGGGGGCGCCGCCGATGAAGCCGGTGAGGACCAGGGTCAGGCCGGCGTCGAGGAGGGGGCGGGCGAGGGCGTCGGCCTGCTGCCGGGTGCGGGTGCGGTCGGGGCGGGCGCCGCCGAAGCGGTCGTCGGTGGCGAGGACGCGGTCGGCGAAGAGGTGGGCGGCGGGGGTGCCGCGGGCGCGGAGGGTGGCGGCCAGGAGGACGCTCATCGCCTTCTCGCCGGTGGCGACGATCCGGTCCGAGTCGCGGGCGGCGAGGGCGGAGGCGGCGGCGACCGCGGCCAGAGCCTCGTCGAGCGCGGCGTGGAGCTGGTCGAGCTCGGCCTGGGCCGCCAGGCGCTCCGCTTCGACGGCGACGCCGGCGGCGACGGCGTGGTGGCGGTCGCGGATCTGCTGGGCGGCGGCGGCGGCGCGGGCCGCCTCCAGCAGCAGGTTGGTGACGCCCCCGGCGGCGGAGACGACG
>JBBSNJ010000134.1:0-7172 GCA_038232775.1 Thermomicrobiales bacterium | reverse complement strand
CGAGGTCGGCGCCCGGCTCGACGGGGAGCGAACGGTCGCGGCGGCCTTCGCCTACGGGCGGGAGGGGTCGCTCTGGCGGCGGTCCCAGCGATGGGCGCGGGGGCTGACGGGAGAGGTCGCGGTGGCGCCGGCGGTCGGCGTCGACCGGGCGGCGACCGAAGCCCGCCTGCGCCAGATCGCGCCGGCGATCGTGCGGGCGCCGACCGACGCCCGGGTGGCGATGGACGCCGCGGGGGGACCGGCCCTCGTCCCCGACGAGCCGGGGATCGCCTTCGACCTGGCGGGGACCGAGGCGGCGCTGCTGGCCCGGCTGGTCGCGGTCGACGCGGCGCCGGTGGTGGTCGCGACGCTGCCGCGGGCGGCCGCCGTCCCGGCCCCGGCGCTGGCGGAAACGGTGGCGGCGGCCCGAGCCGCGGTCGATACCCCGCTGGTCCTGACGACGGCAGAGGGGACCTGGCAGATCGCCGACGTGGACCTGAAGCGGATCGTCGCGGTCGACCCGGCCTCGGCCGAGCTGCGGGTGGCGCGGGAGCCGGTGGTCGGGCTGACGCGGCAGATGGCGGCGGCGATCGACCACCCCGCGATCGACGCCGGGCTGACGGTCGGGGAGGACGGGCACTTGGCGGTCGTCCCCGGTGCCGCCGGGGCGGCGGTCGAGGTCGAGCGGACGGCGGCGGCGATCGAGGCCGCACTGCTGGCCGGGGACGACGAGGTCGACCTGATCGTGGCTCGCCCGGAGCCGGCGGTGACCGACCGGGTGGCGGCGGCTGAGGCGGAGCGGGGCGAGCGGCTGATCGGGGGGGGGATGGCGCTCGTCTGGGACGGAGGCCGAGACGCCTTGAGCCGCGACGAGCTGCTGCGGGCGCTGACGATCGGGGACGAGCCAGGAGCGGCCGAGCCGTTCGTCTTCGGCCTCGACCGCGGCGTGGTCGAGGCCCTGCTGACCGCGCGGGCCGACGGGTTCGACCGGCCGGCGACCGACGCCCGGTTCCGGATCGGGGCCACTGGGGGGATCGAGGCCGCCACCGACGCGGAGCCGGGACGCCGGCTCGACATCGAGGCGGGGGCCGAGGCGGTGCTGACGGCGTTCGGGAAGCCAGAGCCGGCGGCGAAGCTCCCCGTCGCGCCGGTGCCGGCGCGATGGACGGCGGCCGACGCGGGAAAGATCGCGCTCGGCGGCGCGGTGCTGGCCGAGGCCTCGATCCCCTACGCCAACTCGAGCGAGCCGCGGCGCCAGAACGTGGAGCGGGCGGTCCAGCTGCAACACGCCTGGCTGGTGCCGCCGGACGGCGTCTTCTCCTACGTCGAGAACATCGGCCCGATCGACGCCGAGCACGGGTTCGTGACCGGGCTCGGGATCGTCGCCGACGAGGGGGGCGTGACGACGGCGCCGGTGGTCGGGGGCGGCATCTGCCAGGTCTCGACCACGATCTTCCAGGCGGCGTTCTGGGCCGGCTTAGCGATCGAGGAGCGCTACCAACACCCCTACTATCTGCGCTCCTACGGCGAGGCGCCCCGCGGTCTGCCGGGGCTGGACGCGATGGTCAACGTCGAGGACGACTGGGCGCTCGATTTGAAGTTCCGGAACACGACCGACAACTGGCTGACGGTCCTGGTGCTGGCCGATGGGCAGAACGTGACGGCCAAGATCGTCGGCACCGATCCCGGCTGGGAGGTGCGGGCGGCGGCGCCGGCGGTGACGAACCTGGTGCCGAAAGAGACGACGATGCGCTACAGCGACTCGTCCGAGCTGCCGGCCGGGCAGGAGCTGCTGGTCGAGTCGGCCGAGGACGGCTTCGACGTCGCGATCGAGCGCGAAGTGCTCGAGAACGGCAAGGTGATCGACAACTACGCCGTCTCCTCCTCCTTCGCTCCCTCCCAAAACCTGACGCTGCGGGGGACGGGGGCGTGACGTCTCGGCCAGTTCGCGGTTGCGGCCAACTCGCCTGAGCCGGACTTGATCGAGCGATGCGCACGGCTGAGCCGGGTGGCGCGGGTCGGGGCCGGCATCTCCGGCGAGATCGCCTACCGCATGGCCCGCCAGCGAAACCGTTCGACCGCCAAGCTGGCGTCCGCCTCGGTTTCACCGACGGTTCAGCGGTCATGGCCAGGGGGACACCGTTGCGCCGTTTCGCTACCGACAGCCGGCCGGGGTCCACTCTCCCCCACCGGGGAGAGCCGCCCGGAGTGAAGGACCCTGGCGCGAAGAGGAAGCCTGCACCCCGATTCCGTATCGCGGTGGCCCGGGCCTGGCTGGACGTGGTCGTCGCAGGGATCGCCTATCGCGAACTTGGCGTGGGCGAAACCCGGCCCACCTCTTCCGTGAGCGGGGCCAGGTCGGACTCGGTTCTGGTCGGGTCTTCCTCTCGCGCGGCGCCGGGCATGGCCGGCTCAACCTTGCGACCTCGCCGGCGAACCCGACAGAGACGGTCGGCCGCGTGACGGTTCGCCTACCGCTGGGTGCCACCCCAGCCCGACCAGGGGCCGCTTGCGACCCGGAGCCTTTCCCGAACGCCTCGCCGTGCGATACTTCGGGGACGCATTCTGGAGCAACCGACGTTGGGGAAGCAAAGGGAACGTAGGTGGCATCGCGCTCGCGCTTCGAGAATCGCCCATTGGCTACGGCAACGCGGCAGGTCGAAACGGAGCGGGTCGTCGTGACCGAGTGGCGCTTCCCACCGCACGGCCACACCGGTTGGCACAAACAGGCGCACGATTACGTCGTGGTCCCGGTGACGACGGGTCGCCTGCTGATCGACGCCGGCGACGACGCCATCAGCTCCGATCTGGTCGCGGGCCAAAGCTACGGCCGTGACCGCGGCGCCGAGCACGACGTGGTCAACGACAACTCCTTCGAGTTCGTGTTCGTCGAGATCGAACTCAAGCCCTGATCCCGAATCCGGTTGCACCGTGGCGCTGTGGCAGCCAACGGCTCCCCGCTCCTGCCGCAGCGGGACAGGGGGAAGGGGGCCGGGGGTGACAGCCCCTCTCCGGCCAACGCAACTGATCGCCCGGAGTCCGTCTTGCTCGGGTGGACCGGCGGCTCGATGCTCCTATCCACTCCACCATGGCGGCCGGCCACTGGCCGAGCCGCGCGTCGTGACGCAGGGATAGGCGAGCGGGAGCGCAACCCGACGGTCGAGACGCGCGCCGTCTTCCCGTTCCGCGGCCGAGCGCTTGCTCCTTGACGCTCCGTTGCTACGAGACGTACAGTCGCCCGACGGCCCCCTTGGTCGCGATCCTGGCCTCGAGCCGCGATACGGTGCCCGCCTACCCCTCTTGCCCCATCGCCGCCGACCGCGCGGCGGGTGCTCCTTCCTCAACCTCTAGAGCCTCTGGAAAGGAATCCGATGCCCACCCCCCGACCGAACGGCCGGCCGCCGGCCTGGCCGCTCGACCGCCGCTTGATCGCCGTCGGCATCTTCGCTGGGGCGATGGCCGGCGCCTGGGTCGGCCGCCAGACCCGGCAGATGACGACCGACCGGCCGCTGCCGGGGCTGCTCGACTGGGAACAGGCCCGCGGCATCGCCGTCAACATGAACCGTGGCGCGGCGCTGACCGCCACCGAGCGCCGGCGGCTGGACGAGGAGTACCGGCGGCTGGTGCGACGCTGCGTCCCCGTCGTCGCCGCCTACACCGGCAGCACCTTGCCCTCCGAGACGACGATCGAGCGGACCTACGCCTTCGACCGGGTCGATTGGATCCACGCCAATATCGAGGGATTCGAGCGGATGTTCGCGCCGCTGGAGAGCCTCAATCCCCTCCAGGACCAGACCAAGGACGGCAAAACCACCGTCGCCGCCCTGCTCTGGGGGGGCGTCAATCAGCGGGTGATCAGCGCCGAGCTAGGGCTGTTGCTCGGCTACCTGGCGCGGCGGGTACTCGGGCAATACGACCTGGCGCTGCTCGGTCGCGAGCCGGTCACCACCGGCAAGCTCTACTACGTCGAGCCGAATATCCGGATGGTCGAGCAGACGCTGGGGCTGCCGCCGGCCGATTTCCGGATGTGGCTGGCGCTGCACGAGACGACCCACGCCTTCGAGTTCGAAGCCCACCCGTGGCTGCGCGACCACTTCAACGGGCTGCTCGAAAGCTACTTCGAATTCCTGCGGCAGGACGCCGAGCAACTGCGCAAGGGGGGGATGCGCGGGCTGCGCGTCTTCGTCGAGCGGGCCCGGAGCCGGGAAAACGGGGACGGCAGTTGGATGGAGGCGCTGATGACGCCCGACCAGCGGGTCCTGTTCGGCAAGATGCAGGCGACGATGTGCATGGTCGAGGGCTACTCGAACCACGTGATGAACGCCGTCGGCAAGGACCTGCTGCCGACCTACGCCCTGATCGCCCGCAAGTTCGAGCAGCGGCAGCACGAGCGGAGCGCCGCCGAGCAGCTCTTCGCCCGCCTGACCGGACTCGACGTCAAGATGGAGCAGTACCGGCTGGGCGAGGCGTTCATCAACCGAGTGGTAGAGGAACGAGGCCACGATTTCGTCCGCCGCATCTGGGACGGCCCCGAGTTCCTGCCGACGATGGAGGATATCCGCGACCCGGCCCGCTGGCTGACACGGATGGATCTGCGCGACAGCGCCCGCCCGGCACTGATGACGGCCGGTGGGGAGACGTTTCCGGCCGGGTCAGCCAGGACTGAGACAGAATCTGGTTGAACCGTGGCACTCTGGCACCAGGGAAGGGCTCACCTCGCCCGTCGCGACGGGCGAGGGGTTGGGAATGATCGTCGATCGCCGGCAAACCTCGGGGTTGACCCGGATTCCGCAGGTGAGCGGCGCACGGGTTCCACGCTCATCTCCGCGACGGCCTCGTCATGCGCCAAATTGGGGGCCATCCTTCGCCGCGCTCCCTTCGCCGACCACCGCGAAGCCGAGCCGCCCGTAAAGCGGATGCTCTCCGGCTTCTCAGCGTCTCCAAGTAGGCGGGAACCCGCGTCCAGTCCGCTTCCGCTAGCACGGGGCGCAGGATGACGCCAGCCATGCCGCGACCGCACCGGTGCGGCTCCATCGCCAGCAACTGAAGGTACCCGTGCGGCATCGAGGCGGCCGCCTCGTGCGGCGCGTCGGTCGCCCGGTGGAAGGCGCCGAAGCGGGAAAGTCCCGATCAGCCCAACCACACCGGCGCGGTCAGCGCGCCAGTGCGGAGCATCCGGCCTGGCGTCATCGCCATCCGACCGGGTGCCAGCCAGACGGCAACGCCCGCGTGTTCACCGACGGTGGCCTCGGCCACGCCGTAGCGAACACCGTCGCGCACCAACGATCCAAGGAGGGGCGGCACAACGTGCGCCCGCCGCACCGGGTCGGCCACCAGCAAGGCAAAGAGCGAGACGTCCTGGAAGTCGCGTCCGAGCAGGGCGCCCGCCCGCTCGATCCCGGACGGGGAGAGTCGCCGGAAGGTGGCGGCGCGATCGACCGCCGCCCGGTCCAGTGCCATCGTCCTTCCTCGCCGCGCACGATTCAGCGCCATCGCCGACTGGTCGCCCCCGCAGCCCAACGGCTGGCCGTCCGGCGCCCGAGCTTGGCTTGGCCTGGCTGGCGACGCGTAAGGCGGGCGGAGCGCTTCGTTGATCGCAGCCGGAACTGCAGAACTACATAGGTGATCTGCATGGTTCTGAGGATGCTCGACGCCGCGTCCGCCGGGACACCGGGATCGGTCGCAAGTGAAGAGCCGAGCCTCGGCGCGCGCCAAGGGTAGTGGGTCTGCTCCCCGGTCCTCGTCTTCCCGGCGAACGGTGAAGCGAGGTGGTGCGAACATCCTCGAAACGGCCGCTTCTGGTTCACGATCCGAGGACCAAGACGACCGATCCGAAGATGGAGGACCGATTCATGGACGCCAACTCTTTCGATTCCTTGGCCCGGTTGATCGGTCGATCCGGTTCGCGGCGGGCGATGCGGAAGGCGCTGGGCAGCGGCGCCTGGGGCCTGGCCTGGGCCCGGCTCGGGTTGGAAGCGGCAACGGCCCAGGAGGCGACCAGGCACGACGGCTGCGTCCACGTTAACCGCCGGTGCAAGAAGAGCGGGCAGTGCTGCTCCGGCATTTGCAAGGGAAAGAAGGGGCGAAAGAGGTGTGACCCGGCGCGATAGAGAACATGCGGATCGGTGCCGACGCGACCTTGGTGGCGCTGCGGCGTTGGCGGCGCGGAGATTCTCAACCTGGCCGTGACCGCTCGTCGTGGAAAGGGGCCGGCGCGGTGTGGGGTGCCGTGATTCAGGCTTCTTCAGGCGTGATCGTGGTGGTGGATGTCGGGGAGGTTGCAGGTATGCCGCGTTGCGCACGCGTCGTTCGGCGCGCTTGGCACCTACGAGTATGGAGCGGTCCGAATCGCGTCGGCGGTGGCCCGCAGAAGGCGACAACTCTCAGGATGACACTCCGTAGCAGGTGGCGATCGCGGCGGCGCGGTTGCGCAGGGACGTGCGCAACCACTGCGGGGCCACGGCCTCCGCGGTCGTGGCGAGCTGCCACAGCGCCCATACGGCGTGTCTCGAATCTTGGAAGGTCACCTCCAGCCGCAGCCAGCCGTCTGCGTCGGCTTCTTCGGCGAGGACGGCCAGCGCGGTGCCCACCAGATCCTCCCGCCGCGCCGGGTTCACCCGCACCAGCACGGTGGCTTGGTCGCCGCCGGTCCGAAACTGCGTGCTGCGTTCCTGCCAGGCCCGGTCCAGATCGACCCGGTCTGGTCGCTCTGCCGGTTCGGCGAGTTCCTCGGCGGCCAAAACCCTGGACAGCCGGTAGGTGCGGTCCGCGCCAGACCTCGTGGCCAGCAAGTAGCCCTGGTCGCGTACGGTGACCAGGCCGATCGGGTCCACCGTGCGCCACTTCGGAGTCTGGTCCACCGCCGCGTAGTGGATGCGCAGCTTGTGTCCGGCGACCACCGCGCGCCGCACCTCGGCCACTATGGCGTCGGGCACCTCCTCAGCAACCAGCCCACGCGAGAGCAGGTCGGTCTCCGGGTCTATCAGCAATCGCTGAGCCGCGCCGGCCGCGGTGGCCCGATAGCTCTCGGGTAGCGCGTCAACCACCATGAGCATGGCCGAAGCGAGCGCCGAGCCGAGGCCGAATACCTCCGTACCGCGCCGTGATCCGGCGACCAGCAAGGCAAGGGCCTCGTCGTGGTTCAGTCCGGTGAGCTCGGTCCGGAAACCGGGCAACAACGCGAACCCGCCGTG
>JBBSNJ010000133.1:0-7232 GCA_038232775.1 Thermomicrobiales bacterium | reverse complement strand
TCCGGCCGTCGGCGATCCGCTACTACGAGAAGCTCGGCCTGCTGTCCGCGCCGCTGCGGGCGAGCGGGCGGCGGCGCTACGGAGAGGATGTCCTGGGCCGGCTGGCGGCCGTCCGGCTGGCGCGGGAGGCGGGGTTCACCCTGGCCGAGATCGGGGTGCTGCTCCACGGCTTTCCTGAGGGGACGGCGCCCCAGACCCGGTGGCGGAGGCTGGCCGGGCCGAAGCTGCGGCAGATCGACGAGCTGATCGCGGCGGCGGAGCAGCGCCGCCGGCTCCTGCTGGCGAGCCTCGACTGCGGCTGCGCCACGCTCCAGTCGTGCGCGGCGGCGAGCCAACTTTGCGGCGGAGACGGCCCGCGGTCGCACTGAGCGGCGGCGCCCCGGCGACGGCCTCCCGTCACCGCCAAATCAGTTGGGGGGAGTGTTCTCGGGCTCGGCCTGGCGGCGGGTTGCCTGCTCGGCGAGCGGCGGCGGCGGGTTCCAGTACCGCTCGAACAGCCACTTCACCTCGGCGACGAAGCGGGCGACGAGATCCGGAGCCGGGTTCGGTTCGGCCAGGGCGCGCCAGGCGGGGCGGGTCTAGGCTGCGCCGGCGAGGAGGGGGTAGACGTGCAGGCCGATCACGTCGTTCGTCCGCTCGTCGACGAGGACGGCGACGCCGTTGTCTGGCGCCTCGATCAGATCGCTGACGCCGCCACCCGGCGCATCGGGCAAGCGGACGACCAGCTCGTCGGCCGGCAGCCCGAAGACGACTCGACAGCGTTGGGGATCGATCGCGCCGTCCGGCCAGCGAGGTGCCGCATCGACGCCGAGGTCGACGGCCAAAGCAACTCCTCCTGGCGGTCGATGCGGCCGGTTCGATAGGCCGTGATGACCACTCGGGTCCACCTGCCCTGAGGGGCTACCGGGCGGGAGGCGACGACCACCTTCGTCCCGGGCTGGCTCGGACTGGGACGCCAGTAGGAGTTCTCGCGATGCGGGTACTTGGTGTCGCGCCGGACGAAGCTCGGGGACTCGACGGCCGCCTGCACCTCCGGCTGGCGTCCATCCATATCGTCGTGCTCCTCCACGATCTGGTCCCAGCCCGCGGTGGTCAACTCGACGTCCCGACCCGAGGGGTCACGCGTCGTCCAGATCGTCGGCATTGCAGTTCCCATCGAATCGCGGTGGTAGGTCTCACCGGGTCGAACGGCTTGGTCGGCCAAGGCGGGCGAACCTTGCCGTGGTGATCGCCATGGTGAGAGCCACAGCCGCGCCTCCTTCACCTCAACGCGCTGCACGAGCCGACCCGCCGAAGAGGTCGCGGCCGGATTGGGCAGGACGCCCAATCTCCACGACTATCCCTTTCCCGCCGACGCGTAGAATGCCGGCGTCCCCGATGCTCCAAGGAGACGGCCTCCGCCTCGGCACCAGAACCGTCAGAAACGAAGGAGTTGTTTCGATGCACCTGACCCCCCGCGAGCAGGAGAAGCTGCTCGTCTACCTGGCGGCCCAGCTGGCGCGGTCGCGGCGGGCGCGCGGGCTGAAACTCAACTACCCGGAGGCGATCGCGATCATGACCGCCGAGATCGTCGAGGGGGCGCGGGACGGCCGCTCAGTGGCCGAGTTGATGGCCTTCGGCAAGACGATCCTGGCGGCCGACGACGTGCTGCCCGGCGTCGCCGAGATGATCGACGAGGTCCAGGTCGAGGCGACCTTCCCGGACGGCACCAAGCTGGTCACCGTCCACCAACCGATCCCCTCGGGCGGGGAAGGCGCGCCTGGCGAGTACCTGCTGGCGGAGGAGCCGATCGCCGCCAACGCCGGGCGAGCGGCGGTCGAAGTGGCGGTCCGCAACACCGGCGACCGGCCGGTCCAGGTCGGGTCGCACGCCCACTTCTTCGAGGTCAACCCCGCCCTCGACTTCGACCGGCGGGCGGCGTTCGGGCGGCGCTTGAACATCCCCTCCGGCACCGCGGTGCGGTTCGAGCCGGGGGAGGAGCGGACGGTCGCGCTCGTCCCCTTCGGCGGATCGGGCGAGATCTACGGGTTGAGCGGCCTGACCGACGGCGCGACCGGGGAAGGGGAGCGGGCGGCGGCGCTGGCGCGGGCGTCCGAGCGGGGGTTCGCGGGGGCGGCGATCGCCGCGGCCGACGCCGCGGAGCGGGAGGGCGAACGATGAGCCTCGCCATCAGCCGCCGGCAGTACGCCGACCTCTACGGGCCGACGACCGGCGATCGAGTCCGCCTGGCCGACACCGACCTGATCCTCGAGGTCGAGCGGGACGCGACGGTCTACGGCGACGAGGTCGCCTTCGGCGGCGGCAAGACGATCCGGGACGGGATGGGGCAGTCGGCGCGCGCGGTCGACGCGCTCGATCTGGTGATCACCAACGCCCTGGTCCTCGACCACTGGGGGATCGTCAAGGGGGACATCGGGATCAAGGGGGGGCGGATCGTCGGTATCGGCAAAGCAGGGAACCCGGATACCCTCGACGAGGTCGATCCGAACCTGGTGATCGGGGCCGGGACGGAGGTGATCGCCGGCGAGGGGAAGCTGGTCACCGCCGGCGGCGTCGACAGCCACGTCCACTTCATCTGCCCGCAGCAGGTGGAGGAGGCGATCGGCTCCGGCATCACGACGATGCTCGGCGGCGGCACCGGCCCCGCCACCGGCACCAACGCGACGACCTGCACGCCTGGCGCGTGGAACCTCCACCGCATGTTGGAGGCGGCCGAGGCGCTGCCGGTCAATCTCGGGTTCTTGGCGAAGGGGAACGCCTCGACGCTCGATCCCCTGCGGCTCCAGGTGGAAGCCGGCGCCTGCGGCCTGAAGCTGCACGAAGATTGGGGGACAACCCCGGCCGCGATCGACGCCTGCCTGCGGGCGGCCGACGAGTTCGACGTTCAGGTCGCGATCCACACCGACACGATCAACGAGTGCGGCTTCGTCGAGCAGACGATCCGGGCGATCGCGGGGCGGACGATCCACACCTACCACACCGAGGGGGCGGGCGGCGGCCACGCCCCCGACATCCTGCGGATCGCCGGCGAGGGGTACGTCCTGCCGTCGTCGACCAACCCGACCCGGCCCTACACGGTGAACACGGTCGAGGAGCACCTCGACATGCTGATGGTCTGCCACCACCTCAACCCGCGGGTGCCGGAGGACGTCGCCTTCGCCGACTCCCGGATCCGGGCGCAGACGATCCAGGCCGAGGAGTTGCTGCACGACCTCGGCGCCCTCTCGATCATGGCCTCCGACTCGCAGGCGATGGGCCGCGTCGGGGAGGTGATCATCCGCACCTGGCAGGCGGCCGACCAGATGAAGCGCCGCAGCGGACCGCTGGCGGCCGACTCGGCCCGCAACGACAACGCCCGGATCAAGCGCTACCTGGCCAAGTACACCATCAACCCGGCGCTCGCCCACGGCATCGGCCACGCGGTCGGCTCGCTCGAGCCGGGCAAGCTGGCCGACCTGGCGGTCTGGCAGCCGAAGTTCTTCGGCGTCAAGCCGGAGTTGGTGCTGAAAGGGGGGCTGATCGCCTGGGCGGCGATGGGCGACCCGAACGCCTCGATCCCGACGCCGCAGCCGGTGCGGGCGCGGCCGATGTTCGCCCCCCTCGCCCCGCACGCCACCAGCGTGACGTTCGTCTCCCGGGCCGCGCTCGAGGCCGGGGTGCCGGAGCGGCTGGGGCTGCGGAAGCGGGCGGTGGCGGTCACGAACTGCCGGGGGATCGGCAAGGCGGACATGGTCCACAACGGGGCGACGCCGCGGATCGAGGTCGATCCGGAGACCTACGAGGTCCGGGCCGACGGGGTTCTCTTGACCTGCGAGCCGGCGCGGGAGGTGGCGCTGGCGCGGCGGTATTTCCTGTTCTGACCTCCTCCGCTCCCGGCGGTGGTAGGATGGACATTATGAAGCAGGCGACGATCGAGATACCGGAGGATCTGGACGAAGCGCTCGCGGCGTACGGCCGGGACCGAGGGGTGTCCGCCGACCTGAGCGCCGTCATCGACGCGGCGTTGCGCGACCACCTGGCGGCGCACGGCTACATCGTGCCGCCCCGGCCATTCCGCCCGTTGCGGATCACGCCGATCTCGCACGAAGGGGAAGAGACAGATATCAGCATCAACCATGACCGCTACTTCGCCGACGGGGAACTGGGCGATCCTCGCTGATTCTGGACCGCTCTTCGCCGCGGTCGATCCCAAGGACCAATACCACCTCCGGGCACAAATAGACCTCAAGCGCCTGGAACAGGAGGGGCGGCAAGTCATGGTGGCCTACCCCATCCTCTGGGAATGCCACGCGCTCCTCCTTCGTCGTCGCGGATCCGTCACGGCGTCGTCGTGGCTGACGGAGGTAACGGAGAGCGCGATTTCCCTCGCCCCAACCGACGACGACCACCGGGCGGCACTGCGGCGACTGGTTCAGTACAAGGATCAGCCGATCACGCTATTCGACTCGGTCTTGGCAGTGATGAGCGAGCGGCTAGCCTTCCCGGTCTGGACCTACGACCACCACGTCGACGTGATGAGTGCCGCGGTCTGGCGGTAGCAGGGAGCGGCCCCGCTCGCGGTCGTTTCTGGAGACGGACGAGGCGCGGGCGAACGGGGCGCTGGGGCAGCGGAATGATCCGGCCTGACCGAGAGCCGGGAGAGCGGACTGGGGTACGACGATACGCGCATGAAGCGGACGACCGTGACCATCCCGGACGAACTCGATGAGGCGCTGGCGGCGTATGGCCGAGATCAAGGGGTATCTGCCGCATCGAAGCCGTAGTCCAGGCGGCGCTCCGCGCACTCCTGACTGGTCATGGTTACTTGATCCCGTTCCGCGCCTTCCGCGTGACGCCGATCGAGTCCGATGATGTCGCGACGGACGTGAGCCTCAACCATGACCGCTCATTCGTTGACTGGGAACTGGGCAGAGGATCCTGACGGCGAGCCGCGGATTGGGGTGCTAGCCCCGTGGTTGAGGTGGATGGGTGGTTGAAACGGATCATCTCCTATCCGTCTCCCATCGACTTGAGTCACCGACGCAGACGCCCGAGGACGCGGTTCGCCAGCAGGCTTCGGGAGAGATCTGGGGGTGGGCGGCGCTGGGAAGTTTCATTCCCAAGGTGAGGGCCTATCGCGGTCCGCTTCCAACCGGAGCACGGGGGATCGAGTTTGTCGCCGACATTCCTTCAGACGAGGGCTCGGCCCGCATGCGCGCCGACTGGTCGGGGCCCCGGCCCGGTGTCCGCGTTGACGACGACATCGCCAAGCACTTGGTCGTCGTCACCAAGATCTCGCGGGCGTGAATAGGGGGTACGATGTGGCTGTCCAGCAAGTTCGACCCCGCGAGCACTTCCCAAGCGGCGATAGTCGCGCCCTGATCGAGGTTGCCTTCGATCCCGCCGAGATGTCGCGCCGCTATCGGCTCTCCTTCGAGGAGGGGTACGATGACCTTGACCGCTACCAGCGCGCGGCGATCAGGTTGCGCGATGGGTCGCAGGGGTGGCTCTTGAGGTACGCGGGTGAGCAAGGAGCCGGAACCACGGTCTATGTCGACGCCGCCGCCGACCTGGGCAACGCCAAGAAGCTCCTGCTGTGGGCTCTCTCGCTCCGCGACGAAGATATTGTTTGGGCGACTCCCGCCCTGGCCGCGGGTGCCGGGGTCTGACCGCGCCCCAGGCGGCTCGTCGCCGCGACGGAGCTGCCCGACCGCCGAGAGCGACGAGAGCGCCGCCCGATGATCCATCTCCGCTCGGTCGCCCTGCGAATCGTTCCCTCGGACCCACCTGAAGGGTTCCCCTTCGACGTGCCGGCGGTCGCCGCGCTGGCGGAGGCACCCCTCCACTTCCGGTCGCCCGTGACCTTCCTGGTCGGGGAGAACGGCTCGGGGAAGTCGACCGTGCTCGAAGGGATCGCCGCCGCCGCCCGCTCGATCATGGTCGGCAGCCACCGGCTCGACGACGACCCCTCGCTGGCGGCGGCGCGACGGCTGGGGCGGGCGCTGAAGCTGACCTGGACCAAGCGGACCGGCCGAGGCTTCTTCCTGCGGGCGGAGGACTTCTTCGGCTACGCCCGCGGCATCGACCAGCTCCGGGCCGAGCTGGAGCGGGAGCGGCGGGCGATCGCCGACGACCCCGACCTCTCGGCGCTGGCGAAGGGGCTGGGCCAGATGCCCTACGCCCGCGAGTTGGGGGGGCTCCGGCGCTCCTACGGGGAGGGGCTCGACGCTCGCTCCCACGGCGAGAGCTTCCTCGCCCTCTTCCAATCGCGGCTGGTGCCGGGCGGACTCTACCTGCTCGACGAGCCGGAAGCGCCCCTGTCGCCGACGCGGCAGCTCGCGCTCCTCTCGCTGCTCAAGTCTACGGTCGAGGAGGGGGAGAGCCAGTTCGTGATCGCCACCCACTCGCCGATCCTGATGGCCTTTCCCGGCGCCACGATCTGGAGCTTCGAGGGGGAGGCGATCCAAGAGGTGCCCTACGATCAGCTCGAGCACGTAACCGTCACTCGGCGCTTTCTGGACAACCCGGAGTCGTTCCTGAGGCACCTCTGACCGAGGGCGGGGCACCCCATTGCGGCACCACGACCGCATCTCGCGGCCGGTCCCGCCTCGGCACGACGAAGGGCGGGGAGCAGGCCGGGCCCCCGTGGTGCCGGTAGACGACCAGGGCGAGGCGCTGCAGGATCTCGGTCGCCCGCGCTTCGTCGGGCACGTCCTCGGTGAGGGCAACGAGGACGACCGGGCCGGCCGGGGCAAAGATGACGCCCGCGTCGTGGACGACCCCGGGCAGGTTGCCGGTCTTGTGGGCGACCTCGGTCGCCGCCGGGAGCAGGGCGGGGAAGCGGTCGTTGATCGTCTGCTGGGCGAGCAGCCGGAGCATCTGCTTGCTCCGGTGGCGGTCGACGACCCCCCCTTCGAGCAGGAGGGCGAAGAAGGCGGCGACGTCCTGGGGGGTCGTCACGTCGGGCCGTCCGTTGGCGACCGGTGCTGAGAGCTCGACGAAGCCGACCGCCCGGTCGGCCGTCGTCGACGCGGCCGCGGCCCCGAGGTGGGTGGAGCGCGCCAGTGGCCAGCCGGCGAGAGTGGCGGGGTCGAGGCCGAGGCGAGTGTGGCTTAGTACTACAACGGCACTTCGGGATCGGAGCGGGTGAGGCGGCGCCGGTAGTGGCCGCGGCGCGCCTCGGCTTGGCGCCGCCGCCGCCAGCGCGACCAATGGAGCCGGAAGCCGGTGGCCTCGGCCGGCCCCGCCAGCGC
>JBBSNJ010000132.1:0-7267 GCA_038232775.1 Thermomicrobiales bacterium | reverse complement strand
CCACCAAGCGCGAGCCGCTCGCCACCCGCCCGTCCCAAGATCTGAACCGCGACTCCCTCCTTGGAGCAGCGCCGCGTGAGGTCTGGCCAGCGGTCGGGCCTCAGCGCCGCGACCACGCGTGACGGCGCCTCGCCGAAGAGCGATTCGTCGGTTCGCCCGCCGCCGCCCGGTGGCGGCGCCTGGTCGAGCACCAGGCCGACCCCGCTCGCAAGGGCCATCTCGACCAGGGCGACCAACAGACCCCCTTCGGCGCAGTCGTGGGCAGTCGCCAGCAGCCCGTCGGCGATCATCCCCTGGACAAGCCGCTGCACCCGTCGCTCTCGGTCGAGGTCAAGCGCCGGCGGCGCTCCTACCGTCCGCTGGTGGAGGGTGGCGAGGAACTCCGAGCCGCCGAGCGAGGGGGCGGCATCGGAGCCGAGGAGGACGACCAGGTCGCCGTCTCGCCAGGCGAGCGTGGCGTGGCGGGCGACGTCGTCGAGGACGCCGACGGCACCGACCACCGGCGTCGGCATCACGGCCGCGTCGCCGTTCTCGTTGTAGAGGCTGACGTTGCCGCTGACGACGGGAACCCCGAGGGCGCGGCAGGCGGCGCCAAGCCCGGCGACCGCCTCCCGCAGTTGGTAGTAGCCGGCCGGCTGCCGCGGGCTGCCGAAGTTCAGGCAGTTGGTGATCGCCAGCGGCCGGCCGCCGGCGCAGGCGACATTGCGGCACGCTTCCGCGACCGCGTGCTGGGCGCCGAGGGACGGGTCGAGCGAGCAGTAGCGGGAGTTGCAGTCGAGGGCGAGGGCGATCCCGCGCCGGGTTCCTTTCAGCCGGAGGACGGCAGCGTCGCCGGCGCCCGGCGGCACGACCGTGTTGGTCATGATCGTGAAGTCGTACTGCTCGAAGACGCGGCGGCGGCTGCCCACATTGGGTGAGGCGAGGAGCCGCAGCAGGGCGGCGGGGGCGTCGGCCGGGGCGAGGTCGGGGAGCGTCGTCGGGTCGAATCGCCGGCGGTTGACGGTCTCGGGTGCTTCGGCGGCGTCCGGTTGATAGGTGGGGCACTCGTCGCTGAAGTGCGCGGCGGCGACGTCGGCGACCACTTCGTTCCCGTCGCGGACCCGGACCCGGCCGTCATCGGTGACGCGGCCGATGGCGGCGGCACGCAGGCCCCAACGGCCGACGATGGCCGCGATCCGCTCGACCGCCTCCGGCGGCGCGATCAGCAGCATCCGCTCCTGACTCTCGCTCAGCATCACCTCGTAGGGGGTCAACCCGCTCTCCCGGCGGGGGACCAGGGCGACGTCGATCTCGGCCCCGAGGCCGCCCCGGTGGGCGCACTCGACGACGGCCGAGGTCAGACCCGCCGCTCCCAAGTCCTGCATCGCGACGACGTCGCCGCTCGGCAAGAGCTCGAGGCAGACTTCGAGCAGCAGTTTCTCCAGGAACGGGTTGCCGACCTGGATCACCCCGCGGTGGGAGGCCTCCGGGTCGTCGACCGAGGCGAAGGTGGCACCGTGGAGTCCGTCGCGCCCCGTCTCCGCCCCGATCAGCACCAGCGCGTTGCCGGGGCCGCTCGATCCTGCCCGCGTCAGGTGCTCGTGGCGGACGACCCCGGCGCAGAGGGCGTTGACCAGCGGATTCCCCTCGAACGATGGGTCGAAGAAGAGGTCGCCACCGACGGTCGGGATGCCGAGGCAGTTGCCGTAGCCGCCGATCCCAGCGACCACGTTCTCGAACAAGTAGCGATTGCGCGCGGCCCGCGCCGCGCAGCCGCCCCGCCCCGCCTCCTCGTCCTCCTCCTGGAGCGGCCCGAAGCGCAGCGCGTCGAGCAGCGCGATCGGGCGGGCGCCCATCGTGAAGATGTCGCGGACGATGCCGCCGACGCCGGTGGCCGCTCCTTGGTAGGGCTCGACCGCACTCGGGTGGTTGTGGGACTCCACCTTGAAGACGACCGCCAAGCCGTCGCCGACATCGACGGCGCCGGCGTTCTCGCCAGGACCCTGCAAGACCCACGGCGCCTCGGTCGGCAGCTGCCGGAGGAGGGGCCGGGAGTGCTTGTAGCCGCAATGCTCGCTCCACATCGCCCCGAACATTCCGAGCTCGACCGGGGTTGGTTCCCGCCCGATGAGGTCGGCGATCCGGGCGAATTCCTGATCCGAGAGGGCGACCGAGCGCCAGGCTTCGGTCGAGGTCGTGGGCAGATCGACCCGGCGGCCGGGGTTCTCCAAGGAGCGTTCTCCTCCAGCGGGGCGAGCCCTCACGCCGGGCACCCGACCAACGAGAGCGCGGCGGACAAGATCCGACGGCCGTCGTCTCCGCCCAAGAGGGCAGCGACGGCCCGCTCGGGATGCGGCATCAGGCCGACGGTTGTCCGCTTCGGGGAAGCGACCGCGGCGATGCTGTTGAGTGAGCCGTTGTGGTTGTGCTCATGGGATATGTTACCTTGTGGATCGCTGTAGCGCGCGACGATCTCACCCTGACCCTCCAACCGCCGTAGCGTCTCCTGGTCCGTGAAGTAGGCCCCAGCGCCGTGCGCCACCGGCAGGCGGAGAACAGCCCCCGGTTCGATCCCCTCCGTCCAGGCTGTCGCCGCGCCTTCCATCCGGACGTGCGTCCAGAAGCAATGGAAGCGCAGGGTCCGGTTCCGAAGGAGCGCACCCGGCAGGAGACCGGCCTCGCACAGGATCTGGAAGCCGTTGCAGATGCCGAGCACCGGTCCGCCCCGCGCCGAGAAGCGGGCGACCTCGCCCATCACCGGGGCGAAGCGGGCGATCGCCCCGCACCGCAGGTGGTCGCCGTACGAGAATCCGCCCGGCAGAATGATCCCGTTGCGCCCCGCCAGCTCGGTCTCTCGATGGTCCACCAAGCGCGCCGGCGCTCCGATATCGTCGCGGACGGCGTCGAGCGCGTCGCGATCACCGTTGCTGCCCGGGAAGGTGACGATCCCGATCATCCCCGGTCTTCTCCCCCGCCTTGGCGCCGGCCGGCGAGATCGGGCGGCGCCGGCGCGGCCTCGACCGAACGCACCTCGTAGACCTCGACCACCGGGTTCGCCAGCAGGCGATCGCACATCTCGCCGACAGCAGATCGAGCCGCTGTCGCGTCGGGCGCCAACACCACCAGCCGGAAGAGACGCCCGGCCCGCACCTCAGCGACGCACTCAGAGCCGAGACCATGTAGACCCGCCAGGATCGACGCCCCCTCCGGATCGTTGACGCCAGGCTTCGGCACCACCACGACCTCGACTCGCCAACGTTCGTCCTCGCCTGCGGCCATCCTGCTCCCCGTCACTCGTGTCCCCCCGCCCCGCCGGACGCCGCTCCGTTGCGCCCCGCCGCGCCAGCTCAGCCAGCGGGAACCGCCGTCCCCGTGATCCGCTGGAAGGCGGCGGCGTAGCGGTCCGCCGTCGCGCCGACGACCTCCGGCGGCAGGGCCGGCGCCGGCGGTTGCTTGTTCCAGCCGCTCCGGTCGAGCCAATCGCGCAGTGGCTGCTTGTCGAACGCGACCGGCTCGCGACCAGGACGATAGGCTGGCGCGTCCCAGAATCGGGAGCTGTCCGGGGTGAGCGCCTCGTCGATCAGCGTCAACTCGTCGCCGACGAAACCGAACTCGAACTTGGTATCGGCCAGCAGAAGCCCGCGCCGGGCGGTCTCGGCGCTGGCGAACGCGAAGAGCGCCAGCGTGATCGCTTCGAGGCGATCAGCCAGGTCGGGGCCAACCCGCCGCCGCAGCTCGGCCCGGCTGATCGCCTCGTCGTGCCCGTCGTCCCGTTTCCAAGCCGGAGTGAAGCGGGGAGTCGCCAGGCGTTCGCCGCGCTCCAGCCCCGGCGGTGCGGCCTCGAGCCCGATCGTGCTCCGCTCGACGTACTCCTGCCAGGCGGACCCAGCCAAATAGCCGCGGGCCACGCACTCGACATCGATCCGCGCGGCACGCTGGACAACCATTGCCCGCGCCCGCAGGTCCTGCGCGACCGACCCAAGGGCGGGTGCCGACCACTCCTCGCCGGGCGGCAGCAGATGGTTCGGCACCAGATGGGCCGTCCGCTCGAACCAGAAGCGGGAGAGTCCCGTTAAGATCTTCCCCTTCTCGGGCACCGTCGTCGGCAGGACGACGTCGAAGGCGGACACACGGTCGCTGGCCACGATCAGCAGATGCTCTCCCACCTCGTAGAGATCGCGCACCTTGCCCCGGCGCAGGATTGGGAGATAGGGGGGAACGCCAGTTTCGGTGGCGTCGCTCATTCCGATTCCTCGGCCGTCGATTGTGCCCACGAAGCGTTGGCCGGCGCCGCCCCATCCAGACCAAGGCGGCGGAAGACGTCGTCGACGTGCCGGAGCTGCGGCGCTGGATCGAAGAGCGTCGCCAGGGAGTCCGCTTCGATCCGCTCCTGGACAATCGGGTCGCTGGCGAGGGCTTCCCGGAACGGCGGTCCGCCATCCCAAGCCGCGAGGGCGTGCCGCTGCACCACCTGGTAAGCGGTCTGGCGGTCGAGACCGGCATCGACCAAGGCCAGCAGCACCTGCTGGGAATAGACCAGCCCCCCCGTCTGCTCGACGTTGCGCGCCATCCGGTCAACGTCGATCACCAGGCCGCCGACGACCTCATCGACCAGAGCGAGCAGGTAGTCGAGCAGGATGCAAGCGTCGGGGAAGACGATCCGCTCGGCGGAGCTGTGGCTGATGTCCCGCTCGTGCCAAAGCGGCACGTTCTCGAGTCCGACCGCGGCGTAGCCGCGAATCACCCGCGCCAAGCCAGAGACGCGCTCCGAGGCGTGAGGATTCCGCTTGTGCGGCATCGCCGACGAGCCCTGGTTGCCGGGGTCGAACGGCTCCTGCACCTCCCGCACCTCGGTCCGCTGCAGGTGACGGACCTCGACCGCGAACTTCTCCAGCGAACTAGCGAGGCCGGCCAGAATCGAGAGGAAAAAGGCGTGGCGGTCTCGCTGGACGATCTGGGTCGAGGCTGGCTCGACCGCGAGCCCGAGCGCGGCGCAGACTTCCTCCTCGAGCGCGGGCGGCACGTGGGCGTGGGTGCCGACCGCCCCTGAGAGCTTTCCCACCGCCAGCTCGCCCCGCGCCAGATCGAGCCGCCGCCGGTGCCGGCGCAGCTCGTCGTACCAGACGGCCAGCTTGAGGCCGAAGGTGGTCGGTTCGGCGTGGAAGCCGTGGGTACGCCCGATCGTCAAGGTTCGCTGGTGCTCGATCGCCCGCCGGGCGACGGTCTCGGTCAGGGCGTGGAGAGCCTGATCGAGCAAGGCCGTGGCCGCCCCGACCTGGAGCGCCAGGGCGGTGTCGAGGACGTCGGAGCTGGTCAAGCCGAGGTGGATGTAGCGGGCTGCCTCGCCGACCGTCTCGCCGGTCGCCCGGAGAAAGGCGATCAACTCGTGGTCGGTCTCGCGCTCGATCGTGCGCATCCGTTCGCTGTCGCAGCGGGCGGTCCGGATCGCGACGATGGCCCAGTCGGGCACCCGGCCGCGCCGGTGCCAAGCTTCGGCGACCGCGATCTCGACGCGCAGCCAAAGCTTGATCCGGTGCTCTTCGCTCCAGACCGCGGCCATCGCCGGTCGGGTGTAGCGCTCGATCACGCGGTCACTCCGGGGAGCCGCTCCCCTCCGCCTGAGTCTGTCCGTACGGGGCTGGTATAGTATAAACGACCTGGCTCGTTGGCGAGCCGGAGCTGGCGGAAGAGAGCCACCAGGGAATCGCGGCAGCCTCACCAGCGGGGGGAATCGACCAGATCTTCGTAGCGCCATGGCTCGCCGCGGGAGGCGACGAGTCGACGAGGTGGGAGCCGATCGAGCGTTTCGGCGGATGGCTCCCCGGCTGGCACGGTCGTCACGGAGCGGAGCAAAACGGTGGGGCGACCCGCCGACAGAGACCGCCCGACGTGCAGCTTTCCCCACCCACCGCCCGGTCGTTTGCCGTCCCCCCGGACCTCTCCGCCATGATCTCGAACCGAACACGCCTTCGGCCGGAGAGCATCCGCCGGATGCGGCGGCGCGTTGCCGTCCGCGGCCGACGCTCCGCCCGCGACCCGAGCGACGCTGCCGGGCCGAAGGGGGGGAACCACCACGATGTGCGGCGTCTTTGGCTACGTTGGCGAGCGCGCCGACGTCGGCACGACCGTCCTCTCCGCCCTCAAGCTGCTCGAGTACCGCGGCTACGACTCTTGGGGGGTCGCCGTCGGCGGCGATCAGGGGTTCCACCTGCGCCGCGAGGTCGGCAAGATCAACGGCGCGACGCTCTCCCTCCCACCCTCCCGCTCCGGTCTTGGCCACACGCGCTGGGCCACTCACGGCGGCGTGACCGCGCTCAACGCCCATCCCCATCTCGACTGCGGTGGCCAGCTGGCGGTCGTCCACAACGGCATCGTCGAGAACCACGGCGAGCTGCGGCAGGGTCTGATTGATCGCGGCCACCGTTTCCGGTCAGAGACCGACAGCGAGGTGATCTGCCACCTGATCGAGGAGGCGCTGGGGACGGGTAAGAGCCTGCCCGCGGCGACCGCGTCCGCCTTCCAACTGCTCGCCGGCTTGAACGCCGTCGTCGCCCTCGATTCCCGCACGGGCGAAATGGCCGCCGCGAAACTCGTCTCGCCCCTGGTCGCCGGCCTCGGCTCCAGCGGCACGGTGATCGCCTCTGACGCGCTGGCGCTGCGGGGCCACGCCGACCGGGTGGTCTACCTCGAAGACGACGAGCTGGTCCACTTCAGTGGCGACGGGGTCGTCCTCTACGACCGGGCGACGATGACCGATAAGCCTCTCCACTCTTCCCCCCTGCCGGCGGCGACCGGACAAATCGAGCTCGGCAGTCACCGCCACTTCATGGTCAAGGAGATCGCCGAGCAGCCGGATGCCCTGGAGCGGCTGGCGACGACGAGCCAAGCCGCCGTCGAAGAGCTGGCGGCGGCGATCCGGCACGCCGATCGCACCTTCCTCGTCGGGTGCGGCACCGCCTCCTACGCCGCCCTTTCCGGCGCCTCCCTGCTCGCCCGCATCGCCCGCCAACCGGTCCAGCTCGCGGTCGGCTCCGAGTTCGGTCAGCAGGCGCCGTTCGTCACCGATCAGAGTCTGGTCGTCGCGCTCTCCCAGAGCGGCGAGACGGTCGACTTGATCGAAGCGATGCTCTCAGCGCGGAGCGCCGGCGCCCGCCTGGCCGCGATCGTCAACGTCGAGCGGTCGACGCTCGACCGCATGGTCGACCTCGCGGTCCACCTCGGGGTCGGCCCCGAGCAATGCGTCTTGGCGACGAAGTCGTACACGGCGAAAGTGGCGACCCTCCTGCTG
>JBBSNJ010000131.1:0-7282 GCA_038232775.1 Thermomicrobiales bacterium | reverse complement strand
GCCGCCGAGGCAACGTCCGGGTGCCTCGGCGGCGCTGGTTGCTCGATGAGCGAGGAGCCACCACGACCGCGGCGCTGAGGAAACATGAGGCACCCCTAGCCCGGGCGGAAGAAGGCTCCCCGGCTGGGATCCGCCTGGTTCTCGGCCGGGGCCGGGGCGCCGCGGGCTACCGGGTGTCGATCAGGGCGGCGATCTTGACGGCGGCGTCGTCGGCCGCCTCGTCGACCGTCATGCTCTGGGTCAGCACGTTCTGGATCATCTCCGGGACGATGATGTTCATGATCTCGGCCGCTTCCGGGATCACCGGGTAAGGGATGCCGTAGGGGAGCATCGAGGTGGTGACGTCGAGGAACTTGATGGTCTCGAGCCGCTGCTGCATCCAGGTCGTCTCGAAGCCGCGCAGGTCGGCCGGGTTGGAACCGGTCCAGGTGCTCTTGAGCGACCACTCCGGGCTGGTCCGGAAGGCCATCAGGGCGCGGGCGGCCTGCTCGTCGCAGGCGCCGCCGGTCACCTCGTCGGAGAACATGTGGACGCTCCAGCCGCCGAAGACGACGGCGCGGCGGACGGGGCCCTCGGGGATCAGGCCGTAGGCGGTGTTGGCGACGACCTGGTCGGCCCGCTCCTTGTCGGCGCCGGTGGCAGTGGCGGCGCGGTCGACGAGGGAGGCGTACTCGCTCGGGTGGGAGATCATCATCGCGAGCTGGCCGGCGAGGAAGGGATCGCTGTTCTCGGTCTGGGTGTTGGTCAGGGCCGAGGTCGGCACCGAGCGGTCGCGGACGTACATGTCGTGGTAGAGCTGGAGGGCCTGCTTGGTGCCGTCGGTGTTGATCAGGATCTTGTCGTAGGTCGGGTTCGGCTCCGCCTCGTCGAGGGCGCCGCCGCCGTAGGCCCAGGCGACGGGCCTGAAGCGGTCGGGGGTGTTGCCGGCGTTGACGCGGGCGACCAAGCCGTAGCCGTTGACGCCGGTCTCTTGCTTGATCTGGTCGGAGTAGGCGACGACGTCTTCCCAGGTGGCCGGGGGCGTCTCCGGGTCGAGCCCGGCGTCGGCGAAGAGCTGCTTGTTCCAGATCAGGGCCATCGTCTCGTTGTTGGCGGGGATGCCGTAGAGCTGCCCGTCCCAGGTGACCGACTTGAGCGCCCCGTCCCAGAAGAGATCCTCGCTGAGGCCGAAGTCGGCGAGGTTGATCGGCTTGAGGAGGCCGCGGGCCGAGAACTCCGGCACCCAGAGGATCGTCATCCGGGCAACGCAGGGGGCAGCCCCCCCCTCGGCGGCGGTCCGCGCCTTGTCGATCATCCCGTTGTAGTCGAGGTTCTGCCGCTCGACCTCGATGTTGGGGTAGGTGGCGGCGAACGACTGCCAGAACTCGTCGTAGAGCTGGCGGTCGAGCTCCGGCGAGGCCTGGGTCGGCCCGACGTCCCAGTAGCTGACCGCGCCGGCGTGGTCGAGGGGGACGATCTTGGCGACCTCGGCGGCGGTGTCGACCTCCAGGGTGCCGGCCCGCTGCCGGATCGCTTCGGGGTTCCACTCGGCGGTGTCGATGGCGCGGTTGGTGTCGGCGTCCTGGCGGAGGCCGGCGAGACCGAGGCGGGGGGCGCCGAGCGCCGCGGCGGCGGCGACGCCGGCACCGAGGCCGCGGCCGACGAGCGAGCGCCGGTTGAGGAGGTAGGGGAGATCGTGCCGTGCGGTCATGGACGGCTCCTTTCGATGATGCCCCCCACGTCGGTGCGGCGGGCGAGAGCGGAGCGGTATCAAACCAGCCGCGCCGCGTGGTGTCAAGCGAGCTTCGCGAGTCCGCGCGACCGTTTCATGCTCCCTCGCCGCCCGCGAGCCGGCCGCGCGGCCCGAGCCGGCTTCAGTCGGGTTCGACGCCGCAGCTCGGGGATGCATCCCCGAACGGTCTGAGCGACTGCCGGCCCCCGGGCAGATGCGCCGGCGATCGTCGGGGCCGGAGGATGCCGACGTCGCCTAGTCGGTCGGCGTCGGGCGACGCGTGCGTCGCCCCTACGCGGCGGCGCAGCGCGGGGTCGGCGGACCGCCGGCCTAGATGTCGATCACGGCCCCGCTGCGGTCGAGGGCGCCGCGGTAGTCGAAGGGGGCGTAGGGGTTGGCGGCGATCACCTCCGGGTCGAGCTCGATGCCGAGGCCGGGTCCGGTCGGCAGCTCGAAGAAGCCGTCGACCAGGCGCGGCCCGACGCGCTGTACCTGGCTGCGCTGCGGTTCGCTGAGCGCCAGCTCGAGGATCAGGAAGTTGGGGATCGCCGCCGCGAGCTGGATCGAGGCCGCGGTCGCGACCGGCCCGTTCGGGTTGTGGGGGGCGACCTTGACGTAGGAGACCTCGGCCATCGCCGCGATGGCGTGGGTCTCGAGGATGCCGCCGGCGTGGCAGAGGTCGGGCTGGATCACGTCGACGAGCTGCCGATCGAGCAACTCGCGGTAGCCCCACTTGGTGAAGAGGCGCTCGCCGGTGGCGAGGCGGACGCCGGGGTTGGCCCGCTTGACCTGCTCGAGGGCGAGCAGGTTGTCCGGCGGCGTCGCCTCCTCGAAGAAGAGGAGATCGTAGGGGGCGAGGGCGCGGGCCAGCTCGATCGCGGTGCCGGGGGCCGAGCGGCCGTGGTTGTCGACCATCAGGTCGACGTCGGGGCCGACCGCGGCGCGGACGGCCTCCATCCGCCGCGCCACCCAGCGGACGCCGGCCCGGTCTTCGTACTCGCCGGCCGGCCAGGAGCCGAATTTCAACCCTGTGAAGCCCGCTTCGACGAGCTCGCGGGCCCGCTCGGCGGCCTCCTCCGGGGTCGCCCCGCCGCAGTGGGTGTAGACGCGGACGCGGTCGCGGGTGGGACCGCCGAGCAGCTCGTAGACGGGGACGCCGAGGGCCTTGCCCTTGATGTCCCAGAGGGCCTGCTCGAGGCCGGAGAGGGCGCTGTTGAGGACGACGCCGCCGCGCCAGAAGCCGTGACGGTAGAGCGCTTGCCAGTGGTGGACGATCTTGCGCGGGTCTTGGCCGATCAGGTAGCGGCCATGCTCGCGGATGGCGGCCTCGACGGTCAGCTCGCGCCCTTCGAGCGACGCCTCGCCGAGGCCGGTGATCCCCTCGTCGGTCTCGACCGAGACGAAGAGCCAGTTCTGGCGGTCGACGCGCATGAGGGACGTTTCGATGGCAATGATCTTCAACCGGCTTTTCCTCCTCGATCCGTTTCGTTCGACAGCGTCCGGGGAATCCGCGGGGATTCCGGCTCCGGCCCTTACCCCCCGATCCCCTCTCCCGGTGCGCGGGAGAGGGGGGGGCATACCGCGAGGGTTCACCCGGACTCCGTATTATCGGCCGGATTGCGGTGCCGAGCGCTGTGTGTCGGCGGGCGCTGGCGGCGAGGCAGGTCTGGCGGACCGATGGTATCCGTGCTGGGCGACCCGTCGAGAGCGCCCCGGCTGGAGGGCGCCGCGGCGCTCTCCGGGCCAGGATCGTGGACCACCCGCGCTAGCGGGCTTGGGCCAGCGCGTTGAGCTTCTCGGCGGCGTCGTTGGCCGCCTCCTCGACGGTCATGCTGCCGGTCAGCGCGTTCTGGATCATCTCGGGGACGATCACGTTGACGACCTCGGTCCGCTCCGGCACGACCGGGAAGGGGATGCCGTAGGGGAGCATCGCCGTCGTCACCTCGAGGAAGGAGATCTCGTCGAGCCGCTCCCGCATCCAGGTCGTCTCGAAGCCGCGCAGGTTGCCCGGGTTGGAACCGCTCCACTCCCGCTTGGTCGACCACTCGGCGCCGGCGGTGAAGGCGATCAGGGCGCGGGCGGCGTCGCGGTCGACCTCGTGGCCGGCGGCCTCGTCGGTGAAGATGTGGATGTTGTCGCCGCCGAAGACGACGGCGCGGCGGACGGGACCCTCGGGGATCAGGGCGTAGGCCATGTTGGCGACGATCTCGTCGGCGACCGCCTTTTCGGACCCGGTCGCCCGAGCGGCGCGGTCGACCATCGCCGCGTACTCGCTCGGGTGGGAGATCATCATCGCGATCTGACCGCTGGCGAAAAGGTCGCCGTTCTCGGTCTGGGTGTTGGTCAGGGCCGAGGTCGGGACCGAGCGGTCGCGGACGTACATGTCGTGGTAGAGCTGGAGGGCGGCGATCCCGCCTTCGTTGTTGATCAGCGCCGTCTGGTAGGTCGGGTTCGGTTCGGCCTCGTCGTAGGCGCCGCTGCCGTGGGCCCAGAGGACCGGCATGAAGCGGTAGGGGGTGTTGCCGGCGTTGACGCGGGCGACCAGGCCGTAGCCGTTGACCCCGGTCTCCTGCTTGATCTGGTTCGAGAAGGCCGCCACCTCGGCCCAGGTGGCCGGGGGCGTCTCCGGGTCGAGCCCGGCGTCGGCGAAGATCTGCTTGTTCCAGATGAAGGCCATCGTCTCGTTGTTGGTCGGGATGCCGTAGAGCTTCCCCTGCCAGGTGACGGACTTGAGGGCGCCGTCCCAGAACTGATCGCGGTTGAAGCCGAACTCCTCGGGCGTGACTTCGGCGAAGAGGCCGCGGGCGATGAACTCGGGCGCCCAGGCGTTCGACATGCCGGCCAGATCGGGCGCGGCGGTGCCGGCGGCGGCGGTGCGGGCCTTGTCCAGCATGCCGTTGTAGTCGAGGTTCTGGTAGTCGACCTCGATGTTCGGGTAGGTCGCCTGCCACGCCTCCCAGAAGCGGGCCTCCATCTCCTGATCGATCTGGGGCGACGCCTGGTTGGTCCCGACGTCCCAGAAGGCGATCTGGCCGCGGTAGTCGAGGGGCACGATCCGGCTCAATTCGGCCGGGGTGTCGACCTCGAGGCTGCCGGCGCGCTGCCGGATCGTCTCGATGTTCCACTCGTCGGTGGTGGCGCCGGCGCTCGGCTCTTGGAGCCGGCCGGCCGCGGCGGCGTCCGGTCGTAGGATCGGGGCGGCGGCGAGACCAGCCGCGGAAGCTAGGCTGTAGCCGAGGAGCGAACGGCGGTGCAATCGACCGAGACGGCGTCCATGATCGCGTTCCAGGGTCATCGGTTCTCCTCCCAACTCGTCCACGGGCGCGGCGACGCCGGCCGTGGCGCCGATCCGAGCGAGACGGTGCTCGGGGTAGCCCCTGGGGGGGCCGAGTCGAGCGTCGTCGCCTCCTTTCCGCCCGACCCTACAGCTCCGACCGGTGGACGACGGCGTCGGGGCGCGCCAAGACGTCGGGGCGGAGCTGGATGCCGAGCCCGGGACCCTGCGGCAGGTGCATCGCGCCCGCCCGGATGATCGGCTCCCCTTCGACCAGCTCGGCGTAGTACCCCTCGTGGAAGACGCGGGTCGTCTCCATCATGTAGGCGTTCGGGACGTTGAGGAGGACGTGGGCCGAGGCGTAGAGATTGACCGGCCCGGAGTGGTCGTGGGGGGCGAGCGGGATGGCGTAGGTCTCGGCCATCGTCGCCATCTTCTTGAGCTCCGAGATGCCGCCGGTCCAGGTGACGTCGCCGATCATGACGTCGGTGCCGTGCAGCTCGAGCAGGCGGCGCATCTGGTGGCGGGTGAAGAGCCGCTCGCCGCCGGCGATGCGGATGGACGACTTAGCGCGGAGGTCGGCCCAGGTCTCGGGGTTGTCCTGCCAGAGCATGTCCTCGAGCCAGTGGACCGGTAGACCGTCGAGGGCGCGGGCGATGTCGACGGCGCTGGTCAGGTTCCAGAGGCCGTGGCCGTCGATCATGACCTCCATTTGCCCGTCGAAGGCCCGCGCCACCGCCTCGATCCCGGTCGTGCCCTCCCTCAGTTGGGCGGCGGTGATCGTTTGGCCGCGGCTCTCGCGGGCGTAGCGGTCGAACATCGCCCACTTCATGCAGGTGACGCCCGATTCCAAGAGCTCGGCCGCCAGCCGCACCGGATCCGACCGGGCGAGGGCACCGTCGGAGCGGTCGCGGTAGGTCGAGCAGGTGTTGTAGATCCGGATCTGGTCGCGGCAGGGACCGCCGAGCAGGGCGTAGATCGGCTGGCCGGCGACCTGGCCGAGGATGTCCCAGAGGGCGATGTCGATCGCCGAGATGGCGCGCAACTCGGCCCCGGAGTAGCCGTGGTAGGCAGCGTCGTCGAACATCGCCGTCCAGATCGCTTCGATGTGGCGGGGGTCGCGGCCGAGGACGTGCCGTTGCGCCAGGTCGTGGAGCACCGGCGCCGTGCGGGCGTCCGCGGTCTGGCCGAGGCCGACCGGACCGGCGTCGGTGTGGACCCGCACGAAGATGAAGGGGCGGGCCGGGGGAGCGTAGAGGTGGCTGAGGTAGATCGTCTCGACGGCGGTGATCTTCATGCCGACGGTGCCCCTCCCCCGATCGTGGCGTCCCCGCGTTCGGGCCTCGCCCGCCGCCGCGTCCGACCTCCCGCCCGCTTCAGCCGCGGGCCGGGACGGCGGCGGGCGGGCGGGCGGCGGCCGCGCGTCGCCCGATCCCCGGCCCCAGCCGGTCCAAGCCGCCGGCCGACGCCCGCCGCAGCTCCTGCTCGTAGAGGGCGAAGGCCAGCAGGAACTCCCGGCGGGCGCTGTCGACGTGGTCGCGGACGGCCGCTGCGGCCGCCTCGTGGTCCCCGGCGCGGACGGCCTCGAGGATGCGGAGGTGCTGGTCCTGATCGAGCGCCGCCGACCGCCGGTAGGCCCAGGCGACGGCCCCGATCTGCTGCGTCTGGAGGTGCAGGTGCTCGAGGATCGACTGCAACCGCCCGTTGCCGCAGGCGGCGACGAAGGCGTCGTTGAAGGCGCGATTGGAGGCGGCGAGGCGGGCGAAGTCGCCGGCCGCGATCGCGGTCGCCGACTCGGCCAGGATGCGCTCCATCGCCCGCGCGATCTCGGGGCCGCAACGCGCCATCGCCAAGCTGAGGGCGAGCGGTTCGAGGACGCCGCGCAGCAGGTAGATCTCGTCGATGTCGTCCGGCGCCAGCTCGCGGACGACGGCGGTGCGGTTGGCGGTGATCGTGACCAGCCCTTCGTGGGCCAACTGGCGGATGGCGTGGCGGATGGGGGTGGTGCTGACGCCGAGCTGTTGGGCGAGGTGTCGCTCGACCAAGGGTTGGCCTGGTCGGAGGCGCAGCGTCATGATCGCCTCGCGCAGGGCTCGGCGGGTGCGATCGGCGAGGGCTTCGTCGGTCAGCGGTTCGAGCATCGCGGCACGCTATCCTGAATGCAACCCGTTGAGATTTGATGCATCATATTGTAGTTGGCAATCGCCGTCAATCGCTGGAGTCTGCACCTTCCGGTGAACCATCACGCCTGCGGCTCTGGCCCTCACCCCCTGGCCCCCTCGCCCGCCGCGGCGGGC
>JBBSNJ010000130.1:0-7309 GCA_038232775.1 Thermomicrobiales bacterium | reverse complement strand
CTGATGCCCTCCACGCCAAGGCGCGGTTGATCGAGCAGACGTTGATCTCGTTCAAGGTCGAGGCCCGCGTCCGCGAGGTCAACCCAGGACCGGCCGTCACCCAGTACGCGCTCGAGCCGGGGACCGGGATCAAGGTTCGCCGGATCACGGAGCTGCAGAACGATCTAGCGCTGGCGCTGGCCGCGCCCAGCATCCGGATCGAGGCCCCGATCCCCGGCATGGCGCGGGTCGGGCTCGAGATCCCGAACGCCCAGATCTCGACCGTCGGCCTGCGGGAGACGCTGGAGTCGCCGACCTTCGCCCGCGGCAAGCAGAAGCTGCCGATCCCGCTCGGGCGCGACGTCAACGGCCGCTACGTCGTCGGCGACCTGACGAAGATGCCGCACCTGCTGATCGCCGGCGCGACCGGGTCGGGCAAGAGCGTCTGCCTGAACGGGATCATCTCGACCTTTCTGCTGACCCGCTCGCCGGACGAGCTGAAGCTCTTGATGATCGACCCAAAGATGGTCGAGTTGACCGGCTACAACGGGGTGCCCCACCTGCAGTGCCCGGTCGTGACCGAGATGGACAAGGTGGTCGGGGCGCTGCGGCTGACGCTGCGGGAGATGCAGCGCCGCTACGACCTCTTCGCCAAGCTGGGGGTCCGCAACCTCGACGGCTACCGGATGAAGGTGGCCGACGAGCCGGGTGCCGAACCGTTGCCCTACCTGGTGGTGATCATCGACGAGCTGGCCGACCTGATGATGACCGCGCCGGACGAGGTCGAGACGCTGCTGGTTCGGCTGGCGCAGATGGCGCGCGCCACCGGCATCCACCTGATCATCGCCACCCAGCGGCCGTCGGTCGACGTCCTGACGGGACTGATCAAGGCGAACGTGCCGGCCCGGATCGCCTTCGCCGTCTCCTCCTTGACCGATAGTCGGGTCGTGCTCGACCTGCCGGGGGCCGAGCGGCTGCTCGGCAAGGGGGACATGCTCTACCTGCCGCCGGACGCGGCCAAGCCGGTCCGCATCCAAGGGGCGTTCACCGAGGACAAGGACGCGCAGGAGATCGTCGAGCACTGGCACCGGGTGGCGCCGGTACCGCGCTACGAGCCGGAGTGGCTCGATCTGCCGAGCTCGACCGGGACGGACGAGGACGAGGCGGAGGACGACCCCCTCTTCGAGCAGGCGCTGGCCGTCGTCCGCCAGCACGGGACCGCTTCGGCCTCGATGCTCCAGCGGCGCCTACGGGTGGGATACAACCGAGCGGCGCGCCTGCTCCAGCGGCTGGAGGACGAAGGCAGCATCGGCCCCGCCGACGGTCTGCGCGGACGACCGGTGCTGCCCGCCGAAGAGTAGCGGCCGCCGCGGCGCGGTCGTGGGCCGTCCTCCCGCGGGTCGGTCAGACCGCCGAGAGCGGGGCGCTTGGCTGTTCGGCGGCCCCGGTGCGGATCTGGTCGAAGCAGCGGGAACAGTAGACCGGGTTGCCATTGCGGGGGACGAAGGGGACGGTGGTCGTCTCGCCGCACTCGGCGCAGACGACTTCGGTCTGGGCCCGATCCTGGAGACCGAGGCGCGCTTTGCGGCTGGCGCGGCACTCGGGGCAGCGGACCGGGATGTTGGTCAGCCCTTTTTCCTGGTAGAACTGCTGTTCGCCCCCGGTCCAGAGGAAGGAGCGGCTGCATTCCCGACAGGTCAAACGGCGATCGGCGAACTCCACCCGGCACCTCCCTGTCCCGGCGACGACGCCCTCTGCCCAGCCCGGACCCCCGGCTCGGCTGCCGGTTGGGAGACCGCGAAGCGGCCCATGAGCATGGCGATGGCGAGACGCTTGCACCATATCACCGACTTCTTCCCTAAGCAATATCGCGTTGGGGACCGCTTCCCGAAGGAAGTCGCGACTTCTTGGAGAAGATCATCGATGGCGACCCCCGTCCTTCTCGGGCCGCGATCCGGCCGTGCCCGGACCTTCGCGTGCTATACTTCCCCGTTGCTCCGCTGAAACTCCGCCGGTCTTCGCGATGGAAGTCCGCGTGTCCATGACCTCCAGTTCATCGGCCGCCGCTCCGGTGGCTCGGCTAATCGACGAACTCGCCAAACTGCCAGGGATCGGACCGAAAACGGCCTCGCGGCTGGCGTTCTCGCTGTTGCGCGGCTCCCGCGAAGAGGCGACCGCGCTGGCGGAGGCGATCCTCGACGTCAAGGAGCGGATCCGGCTCTGCTCGGTCTGCTTCAACATCACCGAGCAGGATCCGTGCGCGATCTGCGCTGATCCCCGCCGCGAGACGACGATCTGTGTGGTCGAGGAGCCGCTCGACGTCGTCGCCCTCGAGCGAACGGGGCAGTACCGCGGGAAGTACCACGTGTTGCATGGGGCTGTCTCGCCGGTGGAGGGGATCGGCCCCGATAAGCTGAAGATCCAGGAGTTGCTCGTCCGCGTCCGCGGGGAGAGTCCGGACGAGGTGATCGTCGCCACCAACCTCGACCTGCCTGGAGAGGCGACCGCGACCTACCTCCACCGCTTGCTGGTGCCGCTCGGCGTCAACGTGACGCGGCCGGCCAGCGGACTCCCGGTCGGCGGCGATCTCGAGTACGCCGACGAGGTGACGTTGGGGCGGGCGCTGGCGGGGCGGCGGGCGATCTAGCTCCGCCTGTAGCGGTCAACACAGCGCCCCTCCTTCAACGGTCAATGGCCGAGACTGGCGAGGGGTAATGGCCTGTTCGGCCGCGCCCGCGTGATATACTCCAGGCGAATGGTGACGCAGGACGTTCTGGATGTGGACGCACCCCGAAGGTTCCCCGCCTCGACCGAGGAGGGCGCGGAGGGGAGCGTCCGCGTTGCGTCCGTGGTGCTGGCCGTGGACATCGATGCGGCGACGGGGCCGGAGGCGGCGGCGGGGCCAAAGGTGGGCGGCGAGGCCGCACCGCTGCTCGACGTGCGCCCGGTCTCCGTCCGAGACCTGCCATCGCTGCGGAGACTGGGTCCGGTCTTCCGCTTCGACCAGCCCGACGCTCAACTGGCGCCCTACAGCCTCCTCCGAGCCGGGCTGTCGGCGGCGATGCCGGGGGGGCGGCGGCGGCGGCGGCCGGTCTTCGTGGCTCGCTCGGGAGACCGCCTGGTCGGCTACGCCGAGTTTCGGCCCATCTCGCCGGACCAGCGCTGGCTCCTGCTCGCGATCGGGGGCGCGGCCGGGGGCGCCGGCGAGCCGGTGTGGGACGCCTTGCTCCGCCACGGGGTGATCGGAGCCGGGTTGGGCGGCTCCCGGCGGCTCTACGCCCGCGTCCCGTCCGGCGCCCCGGTCGTCGCCGCTCTGCGGCGGGGCGGGTGGACGCCCTACGCGACCGAGACGATCTTCTCGGCCTACAATCTCGTCGCCCCGGGCGCGCCGTGCCGGCTGCGGCGGCAGCGGCCGGCCGACACCTGGGCGATCCACCAGCTCTACAACGCCGCGGTGCCGCGGCCGGTGCAGGAAGCGGAGGCGTTCACCAGTCACCGCTGGGACGTCCCGCCCGGCGCGGTCCGCCGCGGAATCCGGATCGACGGCTGGTTGCTCGAGGAGGGACATCACCTGCTGGGCTACGCGCGGGCGACGACGCGCGACGGAACCTCCGTGCTCGAGTTGATTCACCACCCCGAGCGCCGCGACGTGCTGGCCGATCTGATCGGCGGCGCGCTGGCGGCGCTTCCGAGCCGCCCCGCGCGGCGCGTCTACTGCCCCGTCCGGGCCTATCAGGCGGAAGTGGCGAGCCGACTGGAGGAGCACGGTTTCGCCCCCAGTCTGGAACAGGAGTTGCTCGTCCGGTACACGACGGCGCAGATGCGGTCTCCCGCGTTCGATGCCGTGCCTTTCCACGTCGAGGTCCGGGACAAGTTGCCGCAGCGCGTCCCGACCTTCCTCCGCGGCGAGGTGGGTGACGGCCCTACCCGATGACACCGCCGGGAGCCGGGCCGCGACGCGGACCAGCTCCCGTGCGGCGGCAGCGGCCCGGTCCGGTGGTGCCCCACGGGCGGGCGCCGGTGGCCATACCCTCCAGGAGCGACGATTGAGCAGCATGGCGCAGGTGCGCACCCCCTCCTCGTTTGATCGCAAGGACTACGAGCTGGAGATCACCGACGACCTCGACGATCTGCTCTCGGTCTTGCCGCCTCCGCTCTCGGCCGCCGTCCGCGCGCTCGACGGGCAACCCGACAGCGACAGCTTGATCGAGATCGTGATGGACCTCGGGCGGCGGCCGGAGGCTCGTCTTCCGACCCGCGAGCTCGACCTCGCCGAGCACGCGGTGACGCGCGAAGATCTGGCCCACGTGGCCGAGCGAATCGGTCACTTCGGCGACGACAACCGGGCCGGGATCGAGCGGACGCTGCACCGGATCTCGGCGATCCGCAACCGGAGCGGCGACATCGTCGGGCTGACCTGCCGGATCGGGCGGGCCGTCTACGGGACGATCGCGATCATCCGCGACCTGGTGGAGTCGGGTCAGAGCGTGCTCCTGCTCGGGCGCCCCGGCGTCGGCAAGACGACGATGCTGCGGGAGACGGCGCGGGTCCTCGCCGACGAACTCTCCAAACGGGTGATCATCGTCGACACCTCGAACGAGATCGCGGGGGACGGGGACATCCCGCATCCGGGGATCGGGCGGGCGCGGCGGATGCAGGTGCCGACGCCAACGGCGCAGCACGCGGTGATGATCGAGGCGGTCGAGAACCACATGCCCCAGGTCGTCGTGATCGACGAGATCGGGACCGAGCTGGAAGCGCTGGCGGCGCGGACGATCGCCGAGCGTGGCGTCCAATTGATCGGCACCGCCCACGGCAACACGCTCGAGAACCTGATGATGAACCCGACCCTGGCCGATCTGATCGGCGGCATCCAGTCGGTCACCCTCTCGGACGAGGAGGCCCGGCGGCGGGGCACGCAAAAGTCGATCTTGGAGCGGAAGGCGCCGCCGACGTTCGGCGTCATGATCGAGATCATCGGGCGGGACGAGGTCGCGGTCCACACCGACGTCGCCGCCACCGTCGACACCATCCTGCGCGGCGGTGCGCCGCGGACGGAGACGCGGCGGCGGGACGATGCCGGCGAGGTGGCGATCACCGCCGTCGACCCCCGGCGCGACCCGACCGTCGCTCCCTCCCGCCGGGGGGGCGAGCGGCGCGAGATCGTCGACATTTCGAGCCGGCAACCGAACCGGCTGTCTGCGGCCTCGCTCGCGGTCGACACCGAGCAGGACGAGCGGCTGGAACCGAACCTTCCGCCGCCGCCGCGCGGACGCGCCGCGAACGGGCGGCCGATGCGCGTCTACCCCTTCGGGGTCAGCCGGAACCGCTTGGAGCAGACCATCGCCCAGCTGAATCTGCCGGCGGTGATCGTGCGCGACCAGAACGACGCCGACGTCGTGATGACCCTCAAGAACTACTACCGGCGGAAGCCGCAGCCGCTGCGGGAGGCGGAGGCGCGCGGAACCCCGGTTTACGTCTTGCGCGCTAACACCGGGACCCAGATGGAGTCGATCCTGTCGGGTCTTTTCCAGCGCCCGCTCCCGGTCTCGGCTGGGCTCGCCGACTCCTCGGGCGAGGAGGGAGGCGCCGCCGCTCGTCCGGTGCGCCCGGTCGAACTTGGGCGTGGCGGCGATCCATCCTTGGCGGCGATGGCCGAAGCGGAAGAGGCGATCAACGCTGTGATGGGGGGAGGCGCACCGGTGGCGCTGTCGCCGCAGGCGGCGGCGGTGCGGCGTCTCCAGCATCAGTTGGCGGAGCGCTACAACATCGGCTCCCGCAGCCGCGGGCGCGAGCCGTACCGGCGGGTGGAGATTTTTCGGGACGGTCTTGTTTGACGGCGTTAGCCGGGGGGCCTTCGTCGTCTTCGAGGGGACGGAGGGGTCGGGCAAGACGACCCAGGCGGCGCTGCGGGTGGCCTCCTTGCGGGCGGATGGCGTCACGGTGGTGGCGACCCGTGAGCCAGGGGGGACGGCGGTCGGCGAAAAGATTCGGTCGGTCCTGCTCAACCCTGGGGACTGTGCTATCCTCGCCGAAACCGAAGCGCTCCTCTACGCCGCCGCTCGGGCGCAATTGGTTCGCGAGATCGTGCGCCCGGCGCTCGACGCGGGGTCGTGGGTCGTGAGCGACCGCTTCTCCGATTCGTCGCTCGCCTATCAGGGCGGCGGTCGGGGGCTGCCGATTGAGCAGGTGCGGGCCATCCAGGAGGTGGCCGTCGGTGACTCGCGACCCGACCTGCGGCTCTTGCTCGATCTGCCGGTCGCTGTTGGTTTGGAGCGCCGGTTCGCGGCGGCCTACGTGAATCGGCTGGATCGCGAGGATCGGCCGTTCCACGAGCGAGTGCGGCAGACCTTTCTCGACCTCGCGGCGGCCGATCCGGGCGGTTGGGCGGTGATCGATGCGGCGGCGGAGCCGTCCGCGGTCGCGGATCGGGTCGGGCGGGAGGTGCGCGCGCGGCTCCGGCAACGGCCACCGGGCCGGCTCCGCGGCGCGGGAGAGCGATGAAGCTGATCGTGGCGGTGGTCCAGGCTAGGGACGCCGACGAAGTGGTTGGGGCGTTGACCAGTCGCGGGTTCCAGGCGACGCAGGTGAACAGCGCCGGCGGGTTCCTCCGCGAGAGTAACGTGACCCTCTTCTTGGGCGTTCAACAAACGTACGTGGCCGAGGTCTTGCGCATCGTCCGCGAGCGCTGCCAGGCGCGGACCCGCTACGTGAATCCGTTGATGCCGATTCTGGAGCCGGCGGAGTTCTACGTCGCGAGCCCGGTCGAAGTGCAGGTCGGCGGGGCGACGATCTTCGTGCTCGACGTCGAACGCTACGAACGCGTGGCGTAGCCGCCGGTTGACGGGGAGAGCCTGATCGTCGCGGGGGAGAAGGTGGGGTATGGCCGACGCGTTGCAGATGCTCGGGCGCGGAACGCAGATCGCGGTCGCCCTCGGCGCGGCCTACTTGATCGCGCTCTGGTTCGTCCTGGTTGTGTGGACGTTCCGCGACATCGAGGCGCGCAGTCGGAGCGTGCTGACGCAGATCTTCTCGACGTTGCTGGTGGTCCTGTTCTTCGTCCCCGGCGTGCTGCTCTATCTCATCCTCCGGCCCAAGGAGACGTTGGACGAGGCCTTCCAACAATCGCTCGAGGAAGAGTACTTGCTCCAGGACCTCGAAGAGCTGCCGCTTTGTCCCGGTTGCCACCGATACGTGGAAGACGATTTCCTGCTTTGCCCGAACTGCCACTCGACGCTGCGGGAGCCGTGCCGGACCTGTACCCGCTTGGTCGAGTTGCGGTGGGCACTCTGCCCCTACTGCGGCACGAACCAGATCGAGCGTGGCGACG
>JBBSNJ010000129.1:0-7333 GCA_038232775.1 Thermomicrobiales bacterium | reverse complement strand
GCGGAACTCGCTCGCGGTCAGGAAGAGCGCGCTGTCGTCCGGGATCGCGATCACGGCCGGCCGGCCGGCCGCCTCCCGCACCCGGTGGAGCACGTCGTCCAGCCCATCCTCGGGACCGACGGCGACGAGCAGGCCGCGGTCGCTCACGGTCGGGGGGAACCGCTTCGCTCGGCCGCCCACCCCCTGCCCCCCACCCCCGAGTCGGCGGCGAGCGGACGACCCGCCCCTCCGCACCGGTCGCCGCCCCACGCCTCCCCCACCCAGCCGCGGGGCCAACACCCTCTCTCCTCTCTCTTCGATCATGCCCCGAGTCCGCGGCGCACGATCCCGGCGACCGCGGCCAGCGCCTCGTCGAGCTTGGCGGGATCCTTGCCGCCCGCCTCCGCCAGGTCGGGGCGACCGCCGCCGCGGCCGTCGATCAGCGTCGCCGCCTCGCGGACGACGTCGCCGGCGCGGACCCCCCGCTTGACCAGATCGGGCGTGACCATCGAGAGGAGGCTCGGCCGGCCATCGATCACGCTGCCGAGCACGATCACCCCCGAGTCGAGCTTGTCGCGCAGCCGGTCGCCGAGCTGCCGCAGCGCGTCCTTCGAATCGGCCTCGACCCGGCTGGCCAACACGCGCGTCCCGTCGACCGCGACCGCCGCCGCCAGCAGGTCGCCGACGCGGGCACCCGCCAACCAGCCGCGGGCTTGCTCCAGCTCCCGCTCCAGACCCCGGATCCGCCCCTGCAACGCCCCGACCTGGGCCGGCAGCTCCGGCCAGGCGACGCGCAGCTCGCGGGCCGTCTCTTCGAGCAGGCGCCCCTGACTCAGCATCCGCTCGACCGCCTCCGCCCCGGTCACCGCCTCGATCCGGCGGACGCCGGCGGCGACGCTCCCCTCGGCCACCACCTGGAACGGTCCGATCTCCCCGAGTCTTCGGACGTGGGTGCCCCCACAAAGCTCCCGCGAGAACGCTTCGACGGCGACGACGCGGACGGTCTCCCCGTACTTCTCGCCGAAGAGCGCCATCGCCCCGTCGGCGACCGCCTCTTGGTACGGCTTGACCGCAGTCTCGACCGGAGTGTCCTTCAGCACTTCGTGGTTGACGATCTCGGCCACCCGCCGCAGTTGCTCGGGGCGGGGAACGTCGAGACTGGTGAAGTCGAAGCGGAGCCGGTCGGGCGCGACCAGCGAGCCGGCCTGGTGCGTCTCCTCGCCGAGGACCAGCCGCAGCGCCCGGTGGAGGAGGTGGGTCGCGGTGTGGTTGCGGCGGATCGCCTGGCGGCGCCCGGCGTCGATCTCGGCCCGCGCCGCTTCCCCGGCCCGCACGAACCCCTCGGCCACCGTCCCCCGGTGGACGAACAGCTCCGGCGTCGGCCGGTGGGTGTCGTCGACGTCGATCACCCCCGTCTCGGTCCGGATCGTGCCGGTGTCGCCGACCTGGCCGCCCGCCTCGCCGTAGAAGGGGGTGCGGTCGAGGATCACCTCGACCGGCTGCCCCGCCTCCGCCTCCTCGAGCGCCCCGTCGGGGCCGACCACAGCGACGATCCGGGCATCTGCGGCGACGTCGTCGTAGCCGAGGAACTCGGTCCGACCGCCGCCGAGCCCGACGTAGAGCTCGGCTCGGGCACGGGAGGCGTCCTTGAACGCCTGGGCGGCGCCCCCGCGGCTGGCCGCGCGCTGGGCGGCCAGAGCGGCGTCGAAACCGGCCTGGTCGACCCCGAGGCCGTGCTCGCGCGCCACCTCGACCAGCAGGTCGAAGGGGAAACCGTAGGTGTCGTAGAGCTTGAACGCCTCCTCGCCGGGGAGGGTGCGGGCGACCGTCTCGCCCTCGCCGCCGCCCCGCTCCAGCTCGGTGACGAGGGTCTGGAAGCGGCCGAGCCCGGCCACCAGGGTGCGCCCGAAGCTCGCCTCCTCGTGGGCCAGCGTGCGGTCGATCTGACCGCGACGATCCCGCAGCTCGGGATGATGGTGCCCGAACTGCTCGACGACGACCCCGGCCATCTCCGCCAGGAACGGCTTCTCCAGCCCCAGCAGGCGGCCGGCCCGGATCGCCCGCCGCAAGATGCGGCGCAGCACGTAGGCGCGCCCCTCGTTGCCGGGGAGGACGCCGTCGGCGATCAAGAACGTGCCGCCGCGGGCGTGGTCGGCGATGATCCTTAAGGCGCGGTCGGCCTCCTGATCGACGCCGTAGACGGTGCCCGAGAGGGCGGCGGCGCGGTCGATGATCGGGCGGTAGAGATCGGTGTCGTAGACCGAGCCGACGCCCTGCATCACCATCGCCAGCCGCTCCAGGCCCATCCCGGTGTCGACGTGCTGGCGGGGGAGGGGAGCGCGGGAGCCGTCGTCGGCCTGCATGTACTGCATGAAGACGTTGTTCCAGACCTCGAGGTAGCGGGCGTTGTCGCCCGGCCCGAGACCCGTGCCGTCGTCGAAATCGGGGCCGAGGTCGAAGTAGATCTCGGAGTCGGGGCCGTTCGGTCCGCTCGGGCCGACCGGGCCCCACCAGTTGTCGGCGAGTTTGCCGATCCGCCCCGCCGGGACGCCGATCTCGTCCCGCCAGATCGCGAACGACTCCTCGTCGTCCGGGTGGACGGTCGGGTAGAGGCGGGCGGCCGGGATCCCCAGCGTCTCGGTCAGGAACTCCCAGGACCAGGCCAGCGACTGCCGCTTGAAGTAGTCGCCGACCGAGAAGTTGCCGAGCATGAAGAAGAAGGTGCAGTGCGACTCGTCGCCGACCTCGTCGATGTCGACCGTCCGGAAGCACTTCTGGACCGTGACCAGGCGTTCGGCCGGCGGCGTCTCCAGCCCGAGGAAGAAGGGGGTCATCTGCTGCATGCCGGCGGTGGTCAGCAGCACCGTCGGGTCGTTGTGGGGGACGAGCGGGGAGGAGGGGAGCGGCTTGTGGCCGCGCTCCTCGAAGAAGCGGACGAAGCGGGCGCGGACCTCCTCGCCGGCGAGCGGTCCGGGCATCGCGGGGATGGGATGGTTCGGCGCGTCGGTCATGGCGGCGGCGACCTCGGGCTCCGGCACGGACCGGACCGGCGACTGGCGACGGACGACACGCCGGGCACACCCGAACGCGGCCCGAGCATCGGTGGACGGGAGGTGATTGTGCCAGAGGGCGGGAGGGGGCGGCAAGCGGACGGCGCGTGCCGCCCAACGAAGGGCCGAGCGGCGGTCGACCGCTCGTCGGACTCCACCAGAGGGGAGAAGCGGTCGAATCTCCCTCGAAGGTTCAGAAGCGTTCCGCCGCCGACCCAAGCCGCCGCGGCGACATCCCAGCGACCACCACGAGAGAACAGCTCGTCGCGCCGGCGTCTGCCATCGAGGTGGTACCCGACCCCGAAGTTCCGACCATCGTCGAGCACGATTGCGCCCCTCGATCTTGAGCTCGCACGGCGACCCCGCTCCACCGGGGGCGGGGCCTGTGGCAGACTAGGTTGAACCACGCAGCACCAGTGCTTATGGCTTCCGTTCGAGGCTGGAGTCGTGTCATGGCGGCACCGCGATCCAAGGAAGCGGATCTGATCGACGAGCCGGGGCAGTTGGACTGGGTCTCCTTAGAGACGACCCAGCGATTGCTCGCCGAGCGCGGCGTGCGTCCTGACACTGCCGGCGCTTACCTGATCGACGCCCTTCTGGACGCGGTCCGCGCCCAGGGCTGGGAACCGATCGTTGAAGGGGGGCCGGGGGACTGGCAGGTCGACCTTCAGGAATGGCAAGAGGGGACGCCGGTCCGACACCCGGCTTCCTCCGGAGCAGACCTGGCGGCGACGCTGCGCAGCGCATTGTGGGAGGCGATGAGCCTCGCGACGCGGACCAAGGCCCGGGTCATGTTCGACGCCAGCGCCCGCGAGATGTTCGGGATCAGCGGGCAGGAGTTCCTCCGGCGCTACGACGCCGGCGAACTCGACGAGGAGGATCCGAGCGTTATCCACCTCGCGATGGGCCGGGACTTTGGCCGCTAGAACAGCGGCCGCCGCGGATCGGACCTTCCGGCAGGGGGTTCAAGCGGCGCTCTGCACCGTCTCCAGTTCGATCGTCGTCGTCGGCCCCTCGACGACCCCCGGCCTGCTCTCGCTCCGGATCAGCGATCCTCCGTTGCGATTGGGGCCGAACTTCCGGCTCGACCTGTGGTTGCGATATGGGTTGACGCCGGCCGACGGCCGATGGCACGCGGGGCTCGTGGGCTACTCCTACCGACTACTGGATCACGACGGGCGGGAACTGCTCCTCCTCCAATGGGACCCTTTCGGCCAAAGCCCAGTGGCGACTCCCCACCTCCACCTCGGCCGGGCGCTCGACCACCCGGCGCTGCCGCTCCCCTTCCGCCGCCGGCTCGGGCGCCTGGTCAAGGCCCACGTCCCGACCGACTTCGTCCCGCTGACCGCGCTCCTGCGGACCGCGATCACCGACCTCGACGCCCCGCCCGTCCGCCCCGACTGGGACCGGCGGCTGGCGGAGGCGCACGTCGCGCTCCGCTCCACCCTTCCCCGGGAGTCAACCCGGCGGCCGGCGGAGGTGGCGGCCGCGACACTCTATACTTGAGGAAGACCCGCCGATCGACCCCCGTCGCCCGAAGCACGACGGGACAACGTTGGCCGCGCTTCGAGCTGGGTAGAGCACGGAGCGCGGCGACAATGGAGGGAGGGCCGCCGTGACAGACGACCGACTCGATCGCTGGGCGAAGGGGATGGCGACCGCGGCACCAAGGCGCCGGTTCTTGGCGGGCGTCGCCGCCGGTTTGGTCGCGGCGATCGGCCTGGCGCCCAAAGAGACCATGGCCCGGCGCTGCCGCAGCGGACGCTACAGCGAGCGCCGGATCAGACGGTACATCAAGCGGGCGGCGAGGCGCTACAACCAGTCGGAGTCGGCCATGCTGCGCGTCGCCCGCTGCGAGTCGAACCTCGATCCCTGCGCGGTGAACAGCAGAGGTCCCTACTACGGCCTCTACCAGTTCCTCGAATCGACCTGGAGAACGACCCCGTACCGCCGCGACGACATCTTCGACCCCAAGCCCCAGGCGCTGGCCGCCGCCTGGATGTGGAAGCAGGGGCGCAAGAACGAGTGGGCCTGCCAGTGACACCGCATCCGGGTCAATCGTTCCGTTTCCTGGAAAGATGCCTCACCCCCAGCCCCCTTCCCCCTGTCCCGTGCGCGGGAGAGGGGAGCCGATCAAGCATCCAACAGCGGAACGGTGCAACCGGAGACCCTATGAGACGAACGTCGGGTGGCGGGTGCTCCGTCGGCTCCCCCTCTCCCGCGCACCGGGAGAGGGGGCTGGGGGGTGAGGCACGGCGCCAGACGACCCCGTCACCCGCTCACTGCCACGAGACGATCAGCTCCGGCCACGGCCGCCGCCCTCGCCGCACCGGCTCCTTGGCGGCGTAGCCGACCGGGATCAGGGCGTGGGGGATCAACGCCGGGGCCAGCCCGAGCGCGTCCCGCACCACCTCCGGGCAGAAGAGGGGGGCGCACATCCAGCCGGCATCGAGCCCGGCGGCGTGGAGGGTGAGCAGCAGGTTCTGGACCGCGGCGCCGAGGCTCTGGACCGCCATCGTCGTCTCCGCCGCCTGGCGCTCGGGGTCCGGGTACGGATCCAGCTCTTTCAAGGAGAGACAAGGCACGATCAGCACGGGGGCGTCCTGTAGGCGCCCCCGGCTCTTGTCCAGCCGGATTTGGACCACCTCGGCCGGCTGCTGATCGAGCGCCAACTGCTCCCGCCAGGTGGCGGCCATCGCCTCCGCCAGGGCGAAGCGGCGCGCGGCGGTCTCGACCACGGCGAAGCGCCACGGCTGCCGCCCGTGGGGGGAGGGCGCCCAACCGGCGGCCGCGATCGCCTGCTCGACCAGGGCGCGGGGGACCGGCTCGGGCCGGAAGGCGCGGACGGAGCGGCGACCCCGGACCAAGGCGGCGAGGGCGTCGTCGCCCGCGCGCGGGGTCGGCGCCCGGGCACTCCCGTCGCCGCCGCCGCGCCAGGACCTCGCCTCGAGCCCCGCGATCGCGATCAGCGGCCGCTCCCCGATCGCCATCGCGGCGTACTGGGGGTACTTGCCGCGGAGGGCGGCCACCCCCGCCGCGTGCTCCGGCCCGCCCGGCTCGATCAGCCGCGCCCGCCCCCGGAGGCGGACCCAGGCCAGGCGCGACCAGTCCTCGCCGTAGTCGTCGACGACGAGCGCGACCTCGGGCCGATGCAGGATGCGCCGGACGCGGGCCAGGTCGCGGGGGGCGACCCGCTTCGGCTTGTCGTCGAGGGCGGAGACAACCGTCGGCTCCCCGTCGATCTCGAGCAGGGCGTAGCAGACCGGCACGACCGACGGGTTCCCCGCCTCGTCGGCGGTCGCGAGGCGGCCGACCCGGCGCTCGGCCACGAACCCGAGGTCGGCGGCGGTCGGGGGGTGGCGGGCCGGGGCGGCCGGCGCGGCGGTGGTTGGCGTCACGGACTGCTCCTCGGTCGTCGGGGGCGGCGTCCACCCCAAGTCCCCACTGCCGCACGCGGCAGCCGTGAACGAGCAACTGCGCGCCGCGGCCGGGTCAGCCGCCGGTCGTGGGGATGATGTAGTCGTCGGGGCGGGGCGTCCAGGGCGGGGCGTCGGCGGCGAGGCCGACGCGGGAGGTCAGGTTGTAGAGGTAGATCGCGGCCGGCTCCTCGTGCAGGATGCCGCCGAGCTGCTGATAGAGAGCGGCGCGGCGCTCGGGATCGGTCTCGACCGCGGCGGCGTCGATCAACGACTGGGCGGTCGGATTGTCGTGCCGGGAGAGAAAACCGGTCGCCGAGACCACCAGCCCCAAGAGCGTGTAGGGGTCGAACAGGGGGCGCCAGGTGACGAACCGGAGCGGAGCACTCGCGGGTTCGGTCCAGGTGCCGTTGAAGGTGGCCGTCTCGACCGCCTCCGGCTCGGCCCGGACCCCGACCTCGGCCAACTGGCCGGCGACGGCGGCGACGACCTCCGCCCGCTCGGTGGCGGCGTAGGCGAGCCGGGTCTCGAACCCGTCCGGGTGGCCCGCTTCGGCCAGCAGGGCGCGGGCGCGCTCCGGATCATAGGCGTAGGGCGCGAGCTCCGGGTCGAAGCCGAGACCATCCGGGACGAAGAAGTTCGCCAGCCGGGCGCCGTCGCCGCCGAGGAGGGCGGCGATGATCGCCTCGACATCGACCGCCAGGTTGAGCGCTTGGCGGACGCGGACGTCGTCGAAGGGGGCGACATCGGTCGCGATCCGGATCCAGGCCGAGCCCGCGATCGGCTGGACCACCACCTCGGCCCCGGTCGCCTCGACCGCCGCGACCTGATCGACCGGCACCCCGCCGATCATCGCCGTCGTGCCGGAGAGGAGATCGGCGACCCGCG
>JBBSNJ010000128.1:0-7348 GCA_038232775.1 Thermomicrobiales bacterium | reverse complement strand
CGGGGTGGGGCCGGTGGGTCGGCTTCTCGTCGAGCAGTGGGTGGGCGTCGGGGATCGGGGCGGTGGGGGCTGCCTCGGTCGCGCTCATGAGGCGGGCTCCCCGTCACCGGCCGGGCGGTGGGCGTCGGCCGAGGAGCCCTCGAAGACTTCGTAGGGGGAGGGGGTCGGCCACTGCGGCCAGAGCGGGACGAGCATGATGCCGGCGACGACGACGAGCTGGAGCGGCTCGTCGCCGGTGCAGGAGACGCGGTGGATCACGTTCGGCTGGTTGAGGACGGCGCAGCCGGGGGTGAGGGCGTAGCGCTTGCCCCCGGTCTCGATCTCGCCCGAGCCGCGGACGACGTAGTAGACCTCTTCGCAGTTGTGGCGGTGGAGGGGGGAGTGGTGGCCGGGGTCGATCTCGACCAGACCGAGGCAGAGGGTTTTGGCGTCGAAGCCGGTGTCGGGGTAGATCAGCTTCAGGTCGCGGACGGCGCCGCTTGCCTGCTGCATCGGCGAGCCGTCGAGGAACTGATCGGGGGCGATGACGACGCGGGGTTCGCTCCTGGTCGACATGGTCGTGCTCCTTTCGGCGGACGTTCGAGGGTTCGGTCGCATCCTGGATCTTCCGTCACTCTGGGCATCGGCGAGCGTCGGGTGAGTGCTGGTGCCGGGCGCCGTGCCTCAGCCCCCGACCCTCGCTCTCGCTGCACCGGATAGGGGCAAGGGGAGGGCCGGCGACGAGCGTCACTTGACGGCCCCGCTGGTGAGGCCGCGGATCAGCCAGCGCTGGAAGAAGAGGGCGAGTAGGTAGACCGGGGCCATGCCGGTCAGGGAGGCGGCGGCCATCTGGCCGAACTGGACCAAGCGGTCGCCCTGGAAGAGGGCGATACCGACGGGGAGCGTCTGGGTTTCGGGGCGGTAGGTGAGGACGAGGGCGAAGAGGAACTCGTTGTAGGAGAGGATCAGGCAGATGATGCCGGCGGCGACGATCCCCGGCGCGATCAGGGGGACCACGACCCGGCGGAGGGTGCCGACCTGCCCGGCGCCGTCGACCCAGGACGCTTCCTCGATCTCGCGCGGCAGCCCGCGGACGAAGCTATCCAGAAGCCAGACGGCGACGGGGACGTTGGCGAGGGCGTGGACCAGCGCCAGACCGGGCAGCGTGTCGATCAGCCGCGCCCAGCGGAGGAGGAAGAAGAGCGGCAGCAGAGCGACGACGGGGGGCGCGACGTAGGAGGAAAGGACGAAGCTGGCGAGCCCGCGGCCCCCGGTGTTGAAGCGGACCATGGCATAGGTCGCCGGCACCGCCAGCCCGAGCGTCAGCGCCGCGCTGCCGATCGCGACGGCGACCGAGTTCCGGAGGAAGAGGAGGAGCTCGACCGAGCGGAAGGCGTCCGGCCAGTTCTCCCAGGCGAACCGGCTCGGCAACAGCCGGCCGCTGAGCACCTCCGGCTGCGGTTTGACCGAGACGAGCGCCAGGTAGAGGATCGGAAAGAGGAAGACGATCAGCACGGCGCCGAGGCCGAACCCCCGCCAGGAGCGTTGCCGACGGGGAGGGCGGGGTCGGACGCCCGTCGTCGGTCTAGCAGCCGCGCGCCCGCCCGTCCGCTCCCGTCCCCGGATCGTCGCCCCCAGCGTGCTCACGCGAACCTCCGTAGCGCCCAATCGCGCAGGACCACAACCGGCAGCGTGACCAGGCTGACCAGGAGGGCGAAGAGGACGGTCTGCGCCGAGGCCGAGCCGACGTCGAACTGGTCGAGCGCGGTGCGGTAGATCTGGAAGGTGCCGACCGTGGTGTCGAACCCCGGCCCGCCCTGGGTCAGGGCATAGACGAGGTCGAAGAGCTTGAAGGCCATCACCAGGCGGATCAGGCCGATCGCGATCAGGGCGGGGGCGACCATCGGCAGCGTGATCCCCCAGAAGGCGCGCCAGGGGGAGGCGCCGTCGATCAGCGCCGCCTGGTGGGTTTCCTCCGGCAGCGCTTGGAGGGCGGCGAAGGCGAGCAGGATCACGAACGGCGTCCACTGCCAGGCGTCGGCGAGGCCGATCGAGGGGAAGGCCCAGGTCGAGGAGCCGAGGAACGAGACCGGCCGCTCGGTCAGCCCGAGGTCGCCGAGGATCGCGTTGAGCAGCCCGCCGGAGGGATGGAGGATCAGTTTCCAGGCGACCGCGACCATGATCGGCGGCGTCATCAGCGGCAGCAGGATCAGCGTGCGGACGATGTGGCCGCCCCGGATGCTCCCTTGGAGGAGCAACGCGACCGCGAAGCCGAGGACCAACTCGATCAACGTGACCGGCAGGGCGAAGCCGACCGAGCGCCGGAGCGAACCGAGGAAGACCTCGTCCCCGAGCGCGTCCCGGTAGTTGGCGAGCCCGATCCAGGCTTGGAACGGCTTGCCCAGCAGCGACTCCGAGACGGAGAGGACGAGGAGATAGAGCAGAGGGTAGACGGCGAAGGCGAGGAGACCGAGGACCATCGGCGCCACGAGCAGGCTGGGGACGAGCTTGCTCGTGCCCCCCGGGCCCTGTCGCCTGGGGCGGGCGACGCTAGCGGACACGGGTGTCACCAGTCCGGCGCGCCCCTTGAATCGCTCGCGATCCGACGCGCCCGGACTCGATCTGCCGCGTCGGCTGGCGGAGCCGCGTCATGTCGTGGTCGCCGTTGCGCCGCCGGACCCCACGCGCCGGCGGCGGAGAAGATCCGGCTGACCGAACAACCCCGAAGGACGGAAGCGATCAGCTCCCGCCATCCGTACCGGCACCTGTTCGCTCAGTCCCCGCCGATACCCAGTCACGGCTCCCCCGCCACCGCCGACTTCCGCCAGCGCCGATGATCGCGCGTCGCTGACCCCGCCGGAGATGCTCCCTTGGCGGCGAAAGGGCGGCCACGACTACGCTCGCCTCACACTGGTCCCGACTCCCCGACTCCCCGACTCCCCGACTCCCCGACTCCCCGACTCGGTAGCCTACCCCTCGAGGATTCCCTCCCAGGCCGCTTGGGCGTCCGCCATTGCTGTCGGTGCGTCCTTGTTCCCTTGGAGCATCAGGGCCAGCTCGTCGGCGAGGGCCTGCATCAGCGCGGGCGACTCCGGGTTGGTCGGCCAAGGGAAGACCCCGTTCAGGGCCGCCGCCGCCGCCTGCTGCACCTTCGGCGCGAACTCCTGGTAGGCCGCTGACTCGAGGGCGGAGACCCGGGTCGGGTCGATGCCGCTGCCGGTGGAGGTCAGCAGTTTGAGGTGGTAGTCCGGGCTGGTCGCGAACTGGACGAAGGCGCGGGCGAGGTCGGGATTCTGGGAGCCGGAGGAGACGGCGAAGCAGAAACCGGCGTTGAGCGGCGCGATATGGGTCGTGTTCGACCCGCCGACCGGCATCTGGACCACGTCCCACTGCCCTTGGATCTGCGAGTCGGGGCCTTCGGCGTAGACGCCGAGGTCGGTCCAGAACTCCATCATCGCGATTTGGCCGCTGAGGAAGGCCGGGAGCGCTTGGTCGAACGCCGTCTCGAGGGGGGTCGGCAGGGCGTAGGGGGCGACGTCGAGCATCGCCTGCGCCGCCTGGGTGGCCGCCTCGGAGTCGAGCGCAGGGCGTCCCTCCGCGTCGAGGAAGCTGCCGCCGAATCCGGCGAGCCGGTTGGCGTAGGAGGAGCCGATGATGATCGCCGCCTGGAAGCCTTGGAGCGCGCAGCCGTAGACCCCGTCGGCTCCCTCCGCCTCGGTGATCGTGCGGGCGGCGTTGAGGAAGTCGTCCCACGTCTCCGGGGCGGCGAGGTCGTAACGCCCGAAGATTTCGGTGTTGTAGAAGAGGACGTGGGTGTCGCCGTCGTAGGGGAGGCCGTAGCGGCGACCCTGGTGGAGGGTGTAGATGTCGTAGATGCTGGGGATGAAGTCGTCGGGGGCGATCGCCGCGTTGCCCTCGATGAAGTCGGTCAGGTCCTGGATCACCTCTTGGTCAGCCAGGGCGCTGACTGTCGGGTACCAATAGTCGAAGACGTCGAAGGCGTTGGCGCCCGACTGGACGTCGAGCGTGGCCCGCTGCTGGACTTGGTCGTACTCGACGGCCGTCAGCTCGACCGTCGCCCCGGTCGCGGCCTCAAAGTCGGACTTGAGCAAGTCACCGGTCAGGACGTGCGGCTGGATGATCATGAAGCGGAGGGTCTGGCCCGAGAAGTCTCCGGGCGAGGCCGGGGTCGCCTCCTGCGCCGCCAGGCGGCGACCGGTGCCGCCGATCCCCGCGGCCAGCGTTCCGGCCGCGGCGCCGGCGAGCAGTCGCCGCCGCGTCGCCGTCCTCGTGATCGTCCAGTTCGTCGGTTGCTGCTCGCTCGGCTCGCCCATCGTCGCCTCCTGGCGCGGCCAAAGGGGGCCGCGGCGGTGATCACGGATCAGTCGACGATCGGCACGGTACGGGCGGTTCGGCCCTCCTGTCAAGCCTCCAAACCGGCCAGCCTGACCCCGATCTGCCGGGGACGCACGTCGGCGGATGGCCCGGACGCGAAGCGCGGTCGGGCCGGACCATCGAGCGCCGATGGCGGCGGGCAGCGGTGGGTCAGGTGATCTATCGCTCTGGGCAGGCGGGCGGCGGGGAGCCTTGGGTCGAAGCCTAGCGCCCGCGCTAGTCGCCGTCCGACTCGTACTGGACCTGGACCCACTGGAGGAGGGTGACGAAGACGACGCCGCCGAGGACGTTGCCGAGGAGGATCGGGGGGAAGCTGCCGACCATCCAGGGCCAGAATTCGACGTCGCCGCCGAGCAGGAGGGCCATGAAGACCTCGGCGCCCGAGATGATCAAGTGGGCGAACTCGCCGAGGATGATCAAGGTCCCGATCACCCAGATGATGAACAGGCGGGGGCCGATGCCGTGGGCCGCCAGCAGCAGCCAGGTCAGCATCGTCATCAGCCAGCCGGCGAAGATCGCCTTGACGAAGGCGGTCCAGAAATCGTAGCCGACGACGTGTTCGCCCAGTGAGCGGAGATTGTCGGCGACTGGCTCGGGCACTACGCCGGGGCGTGAGATCAGCAAGGCGAAGACGAAGGTGCCGGCCAGGTTGAAGACGAGGCTCCGGCCCCAAAGCCCGAGTAGTTGGCCGATGTGGCCGTCGCCCTCGATCACACCGGTGACCGGGAGCAGGAAGTTCTCGGTGAAGAGCTCCGATTTGCCAATCAGGAGGATGACGAAGCCGACCGGGTAGGCGAGGGCGCCGACCAGGTGGGCGGGCGAGGGGGCGGCCGCGTCGCCCAACGAGGCCGCGGCCCAGGCGGTGGCGATCACGCCGAAGCAGATGCTCATGCCGCCGATGAAGGCGGTGACGGAGTCCCCGATCGGGGAGCGCTCGAGCCGCTTCTCGCCGATGTGGGAGGCGTCTTCGAGGATCTCCGGCGATTCCTGCCCGAGTGGCTTCGGCTCTTCGTCGTGCTCGGCCGGTTGGTAGCGACCATCGACGTCCTCCGGCGTCTCTCGGCTCGGAGGCTGGGTCCGGGCGACCCCTCGATCTTGGCGCTGGCGATTCACTCGATCCCTTCCGCGTCGTGTCGGCCGCAGCGATTGTGCCCAGTATCCCCGCTTGGCCGATCCGGGACCAACCGGCGGCTCGCGTCGGCTACCGACTCTGGTACTGGGCCTGAACGTAATGGAGCAGGGTGACGAAGACGACACCGCCGACGACGTTGCCGAACAGGGCCGGGACTAAGTTGGCGGTGAACCAAGCCCCGATCCCGATCGGGGCGCCGAGGAGGATCGCCATGAAGAACTCGGCCGCCGAGATGACGACGTGGTTGAACTGACCGAGGACGATCAAGGTCCCGATCAGCCAGATGACGAGGAGGCGCGGACCGAGGCTGTCGGCCGCGACCAGCAGCCAGGTCAGCATCGTCATCAGCCAGCCGGCGAAGATCGCCTTGACGAAGGCGGTCCAGAACGGGTAGTCGATCTTGTGCTCCGCCAACTCCATCATCTCGCGCGCCGGACCCGCGTCGAGAACGCCGGGCCAGGAGATGAGGAGGGCGAAGAGGAGGGCGCCGGCCAGATTGGCGGCCAGGGCCACGGCCCAGAGCTGACCAAGCTGCCGCAAGGAGCCTCGCCTCTCGAGAACCCCGGTCACGGGGAGGAAGAAGTTCTCGGTGAAGAGTTCGCTCTTGCCGACCGGGAAGGCGAGCGCCCCGGCGGCGTGCGAGGTGGAGGGCGCCGGGGCGCCGCCGCCGATCGAGGCGCCCATCCAGACCATCGCGACAGCGCCGAAGCTAACGCTCATGCCACCGATGAAGGCGGTGATCGCGGTCCCGGCGAGGGAGCGGTGGAGACGTTTGGCCCCGATCTGCGCGGCGTCCTCGATGATCTGTGGCGCCTCCTGGCCGAGCGGTTTGGGCTCGTCGTCGGTCTCGGCTGGCTGCCGCGGCGGCGGGACCGCTTCCCGCCTCGATTTCGACGCGAGCGCAACCGAGACCGCGCCTGATCGTCCGTCCTGGCTGGCAGTCTCGGATGCCATTTTACCCCTCATTTGGCCTGCCGTCGCTCCTGAACCGCCGACGGCGCCGCGCGCCGCCGTCGGCAGAAAGCAGGACGGATGCCAGGTCGGACACCGAGCGGAGGCGCAGAGGAGCGGGCGCGGGGTATCTCCCGTGCGGGGCGGCTCGTCGTCGGGGCCGGCGGTGGCTGATTTGGGAGGAGGGGAGACGCGATGGCGGACGAGATCGCCACCGGCGACGAGAGCGGGAGGGGGAGGCGGCGGCCGGGGGAGCGGCCGGGCGTCGGGGTGGGGGTGGTGGTTCGGCGGGGGGACGAGGTGCTGTTGGTGAGGCGCGCCCACCACGGCGCCGGGAGCTGGGCCACCCCCGGCGGCTATCTCGATCAGGAGGAGACGTTCGAGGGCTGCGCGGCGCGAGAGGTGCGGGAGGAGACGGGGGTCGAGATTGCCGACCTCGAGGTGGTCGGCGTCGCCAACGATCGCCATCCCGATGGAAAGCACAACGTGACGGTCTGGCTGGCTGGCCGCTGGGCGGCGGGCGAGGCGCGGGTGGCGGACGGGGAGTCAGTCGCGGTTGGCTGGTTCCGGCGCGACCGGCTGCCGGAACCGCTCTACTTCTCGACCCGCGCCTTCTTCGAGCAGCGGACGTACTCGCTGACGCCCGGAAGATAGTCGAAGTCCTACCCGTCGCTGCCGGTCTGATCGGAGTCGGCTGGGGAGGCGCTCACCGGCCGGACGGCGATCGGGCATTGTACCGTGGGGAAGCCAGGGGACCCCGCTCCGCTGCCGGGCGGACGGGGTCCCCTGGAGGGAGATGGCGAGCGCCTCTGACGAACTTCGGACATGGCTTCGGCTACCTGGTGAGACGCCCTCACCCCCGGCCCCCTCTCTCCCGGACAGTTTCGTTTT
>JBBSNJ010000127.1:0-7362 GCA_038232775.1 Thermomicrobiales bacterium | reverse complement strand
GGGGTGGCCGCCAGGGCGGGGGGGCGGGGGGTCGGGATGGCGGGCGGCGGCTGGCGGGGTGGGGCCGAGCCGGCGACGGCGGTCTGCCGGCTCGACGCCGACGGGCGGTTGACGGTCGTCCTCGGCTCGGTCGATCTGACCGGGACGAACACGACGTTCGCCCAGGTCGCGGCCGAGACGTTCGGGATGGCGGCGGAGGAGATCGCGGTGACGACCGCCTCGACCAGCTCGGCGCCCTACGCCGGCGGCACCGGGGGGTCGAAGATCACCTACACGGTCGGGCCGGCGGTGCGGGAGGCGGCGGAGGACGCGCGGCGGCAGATCATGGAGATCGCGGCCCAGCACCTGGAGGCGGCGGTCGAAGACCTCGAGGTCGCGGAAGGGATGGTCCGGGTCAAGGGGGTGCCGTCGTCGGGTGTCGCCTTGCGGCAGGTGGCGTCGATGAGCATGAGCGTCGGGGCGGGTCACACCCCGGTCTACGGCCGGGGTGCCTCGGCAATCACTGAGAGCGCTCCGGGATTCGCGGTCCACTTGGCTGAGGTCGAGGTCGACGAGGTGACGGGCGAGACGAAGGTGACTCGGTACGTCGCCGTCCAGGACGTTGGATTCGCGATCAACCCGGCGGCGGTCGAAGGGCAAATCCAGGGCGGGGTGGCGCAGGGGCTCGGGTGGGCGCTCTACGAAGGGATGGCCTACGACGACGACGGCCAGCTCCTGACGGCGACGCTGGCCGACTACGCGCTGCCGAAGGCGGAGATGATCCCGCCGATCGAGACAGTCCTGGTCGAGGTGCCGTCGGAGCACGGTGTCTACGGGTCGAAGGGGGTCGGCGAGCCGCCGGCGATCCCCGGGCCGGCGACGATCGCGAACGCGATTCGGGACGCGGTCGGGGTGCGGGTGACGGAGCTGCCGATCAAGCCGCCGACGCTGGCACGGGCGCTGTGGCTGGAGTCGGCGGCCGACTAGCGGCATCGGCCGAGGACGTTGCCGGCCGGCACGGTCACCGGGGCGGGGAGGTGGTTGTGCCGAATCCTCGCTCCGGGCCGCGGGCTCTCGGGTTTCCTGTGCTCGCGTCCGCTTCCCCGGAGACCTTCTCCCAATGACAGCCAGCTTGCCCCTGTCCCGCGTGGGAGAGGGAGCAAGCTTGGGGTCCGGAAGCGGCCGCGGGCGAGCGGACTTTGGCTTTTGATACGAACGTCGGTTGAACCCTTCCGCTTTCGGGAGCGGGACAAGCTCCTCTCTCCCGCGCACGGGACCGGGGGAAGGGGGCCGGAGGTCAGGGGAAGCGGCAGCGAACACCCGAACTTCGTATGACGTTCACTCGGGCAAAAATGTGACTCGTGTGCCTCGGTTTCTCCGCTGGGGCCGGGGAAAGGGGGCCGGACGAGCCGCGCTCGGGATAGCTGGCGAGGGGGGCGTGGTAGAGTTCGTACACCAGCGTGGCAAGAAGGGTTGGGGGAAGTGTCTGCGGTGATTGGAAGGGCTAGGTGCCGATGTTGACCGCGGCCTACGGCGGCGGGAAGTGGTCGCCGCGGGAGGGGTCGCTGCGCGAGGAGCTAGCCGCGGACGGCGGGGCCTGGGGCGATTGGGGTGTCTCGTCGGAGTACGGTCGGCTGCGGGCGGTGATGCTCCGGCGGCCCGAGTCCGAGTTGGACGAGGTTACGGATTTCGACGCGGCGCAAATGCGGGCCGACGTGCGGCCGGAGGTGGCGCGGCGGCAGCACGACGAGCTGGCGGCGGCCTACCGCTCGCACGTCGTGGCGGTGTACTTCGTTGAGCGGACGCGGCCGGACAAACCGAACGCGATGTACATGCGCGACCTGATGCTGATGACGCCGGAGGGGGCGATCATCGGGCGGCCGGCGTCGACGGTGCGGGCCGGGGAGGAGCGCTACGTCGCGGAGGCGTTGGCGCAGCTCGGGGTCCCGATCCTGATGACGGTCCACGGGCGGGGGACGTTCGAGGGGGCGGACGTGGCCTGGGTCGACCGGGACCTCTGCTTCCTGGCCGAGGGGTTGCGGACGAACCGAGAGGGCGCGGATCAGGTCGAGCGGATGCTGCGCGAGATCGGGGTGCGGGAGGTGGTGCGGGTCGGGCTCCCCTACGGCGCGATGCACCTCGACGGCCTGCTGGCGCTGCTCGACCGGGACCTCGCCGTCGTCTGGCCGCGGCGGACGCCGTACGCGGTGGTGCGGACGCTGCGGGAGCGGGGATTTCGGCTGGTTGAGGTCGAAGACGAGCGGGAAGCGCAGGAGTGCCTGCCGATGAACGCCGTCGCCCTGGCGCCGGGCGAAGTGTTGATGCCCGCCGGCGGACAGCGGATGCAGGCGGCGTACGAGGCGGCGGGCGTCGTCTGCCGGACTGTCGAGGTCGGGGAGCTGATCAAGGCCGGCGGCGGCCTCCATTGCTTGACCGGATTCCTGAAGCGGGATGACCCCTAGGTCTCCTCGCAGCTCACCGGCGGACGCGCATGCTGCTGGAACTGACGATCAGCGACTTCGCCATCATCGACGAGGTGCGGTTGGGCTTCGAGCCCGGCTTCAACGCCCTGACCGGGGAAACCGGGGCGGGGAAGTCGATCTTGATCGACGCGCTGGGAGCGGTGCTCGGCGACCGGGTCGGGGCGGACGTGGTCCGGACCGGGGCCAAGGCGGCGCGGATCGACGCGACGTTCGACGTCTCGGGGGTGGCGGCGAGGCCAGAGGTAGCGGCGCTCTTCGATGAGCTCGGGGTCGAGCCGGAGGAGGGGATCGTGATCCTCAGCCGCGAGGTGGGCGCGGGGGGGCGGAGCGGGGCGCGGGTCAACGGACGGGCGGCGACGGCTGGGACGCTTGCTCGGATCGGCGGGCTGCTGGTCGATGTCCATGGCCAGAGCGATCACTTCTCGCTGCTGCGTCCGGCCGAGCATCTGGAGATGCTCGACCGGTACGGGGAGCTGCTGCCGGCGCGGGATACGCTGGCGGGCTTGGTCCGGGAGTGGCGCGGGGTGAAGCGTCGGATCGCCGAGCTCGCCGGCGATGCGCGGGCGCGGGCGCAGCGGGAGGATTACCTCCGCTTCGTCGTCGGGGAGATCGAGGGGGCGGGTCTGCGGCCGGGGGAGGAGGAGGAGCTGCTGGCGGAGCGGCGGGTGCTCGCCAACGCGGCCGAGCTGGCGAGCGAGGCGGCGGCCGCTCACGTCCTGCTGGCGGGGGAGGACGAAGTGGTCGGGGGCGAGGCAGTCCCGCCGGCGCTCGGGGCGCTGAGGCAGGCGGCCGACCATCTGCGGGCCGTGGCGGAGGTCGATCCGGAGATGGGGTCGGTGGCCGAGCGGTTGGCCGAGGTGGTCTTCTTGACCGAGGACCTCGTCGCCGAGGTCCGCGGCTACCGGGACCGGGTCGAAGCGGACCCGGTCCGGTTGGCGGTGGTCGAGGAGCGGTTGGGCGAGTTGAACGGGCTGAAGCGCAAGTACGGGGCGACGGTCGAGGAGGTGATCGCGGCGGGGGAGGCGGCGGCGCGGGAGTTGGAGGCGATGACCGGCGGCGAGGGGGATCTGGACAGTCTCCGGCCGCGGGCCGAGAAGCTGGGCGTGGAGATCGGGCGGCGGGCGGGGGAGTTGTCGGGGGCGCGGGTCGAGGCTGGGGAGCGTCTGGCGCGGGCGGTGGAGCGGGCGATCGCCGAGTTGAACATGGGGCGGGCGCGCTTCGCGGTGGCGCTGGCGCAGGCGGCCGACGAAGCGGGGGTGCCGTGGGGCGACGGGCGGACAATAGCGGTCGACCCGACGGGGGCGGACCGGGTCGAGTTTCAGATCGCTTCGAATGCGGGGGAGGCGTTGAAGCCGCTGGGGCGGGTGGCGTCCGGGGGGGAGACGGCGCGGCTGATGCTGGCGCTGAAGTCGATCCTGGCGGAGGCGGACGCGACCCCGACGCTGGTCTTCGACGAGGTCGATGTCGGCGTCGGGGGGCGTTCGGGGCAGGTGGTGGGGGAGAAGCTCTGGCGTCTGGCGGACGGGCACCAGGTGTTGGTGATCACCCATCTGCCGCAGATCGCGGCCTTCGCGGGGGCGCACTACCGAATCGCGAAGGGGGAGCGGGAAGGGCGGGTCGTGTCGCGGGTCGATCCGCTCTCGGACGAGGAGCGGATCGATGAGCTGGCGGCGATGTTGGACGGGGTGCCGATCACGGAGGTGGCGCGGGACAATGCGCGGGAAATGATGGCACGGGTGGAGTCGTGGAAGTCACAACGGGAGGGGGTGCCGGAAGCGGCGCCGGCGAAGCCCCGGCGGCGCCGATTGGCGGCGGCGGCGGCGGAGTGAGGCGAGGAGCGGCTGCTATACTCGGCGTCGCTCGGGGAGTCCGCGGGATCGGTCGGCCTCCGGCTGCCGCGCCCGCGGAGCGGGCCGACGCGAGGGCGCCGCGAGGCGAACTTCGACCTTTGAACTGAGGAGACGAGCGATGTCGGTCAACATGAAGATGATCCAGCAGATGCAGACGCGACTGGAGAAGATGCAGCGGGAGTTGGCCGAAACGGTCGTCGAGGGGACGGCCGGCGGCGGAGCCGTGACGGCGCGGGTGACCGGGGCGCGGGAGTTCGAGGGTATCAAGCTCGATCCGAGCGCGGTCGATCCCGAGGACGTCGAGATGCTCGAGGACTTGATCACGGTCGCGATCCAGGACGCGATGACCAAGGCCTCGGCGATGGCCGAAGAGAGAATGGGCGGCCTGACCGGTGGGATGAAGATTCCGGGGTTGATGTAACCCGGTTTTAGGGAAGGGGGTCAGATTGGGGGTCAGTGGAGCCCTCGTCCCTGATGCTCGTTGCGCTCGTAGTTGGCGCTCCCTCGGGGCAGCGCGGGTAGGATTGGGCAGTGGGGAGGATGCCGAACGGCCCGCTCGCGCTCTACTTGGATGACGTGGTGCGGTTGCGGAAGCCTCATCCCTGCGGCAGCTTCGACTGGACGGTCGTCCGGCTCGGGGCGGACATCGGACTGCGCTGCCACGGCTGCGGGCGGAAGGTTCTTCTGCCTCGGCGGACGCTAGAGAAGCGCCTGAAGGTATTCATCGCCCGCGGCCACGGATTTTCTCCGGCGCCGGTGCTCGAACGGGCGGCAAGCGAGCAGGCGGGGACGAGCGGGGCGGAGGGAGTATCCGCGGTTGCGCTTGATGCGACCGGTGAGTGATCGCTTCCGGTGGCCGCCAGAAGCCCTCACCTCCGGCCCCCTTCCCCCGGTCCCGTGCGCGGGAGAGGGGAGCCAGGTCAGTCTCCGAAGGTGGCCCTGTTGATACGGAATTCGGGTGATCAGTTGCGTTTGCTGGGGAGAGGCCCTCACCCCCGACCCCTCGCCCGCCGCGGCGGGCGAGGGGAGCCGCTCCCGAATGCCAGAGCACGACGATTCAACCGGATTCCGTATGTCTCGACTTTCGTAGAACATCAAGCTTCTTCCGAGGGGGCTGCATCAAGATCGAAGAGCGAGGCGGAGGGGATGCGGTAGCCGAGGGCCGCGGCGTGGGCGAGGGCCAGGCGAAGATAGTCGCGGAGGGTCTGACGGTCGGCGGGAGAGAGCGCGGTGTCGGCCAAGAGCTGCGAGAGGCGGGCCAGATCGGGCTCTTCGAGTAGGACGGCGGCTTGGTCGGGGAGGAAGCCGGCGGCCTTGAGGAGATCGCCGTACTGGTCGTCGCTGGCGTCGAGGGCGTGGGCGAGGCGAACGACGACTTCGCGGCTGACTCCGCGCCCTCCCGACTCGAGGCGGCTGATGGTGCTGGCGTCGACCTCGGCGCGGGAGGCGAGTTGCCGTTGGTTGAGGCCGCGCCACTCGCGGAGCGGACGCAGCGCGTGCCCGAACTCCGGGTTGGACGGGCGGGCGCGTTCTTCGCGCCGGCGTGCTGGGGAGGGGGAGACTCTGTCGACCACTGGCAGCAGACTCCGGAGGTCGGAAGACCGCGCTCCGTCGGGGGAGGAGACGTTGGGCGCCGCCGCCCGAAGCATGGTACGGGGTCGCGGAGACCCCGACCAGGGCAGCGGAACCGGAGGCCGCGGGCCACGACTTGGAGACGCGGCACGAAAAAGCCGGACGGAGTGCCCGTCCGGCTTCTCTCCTCGACCCTTCGGGTCCTGTTTGTCGGGTGAGCCGCGTAGGACTCGAACCTACAACCCGCTGATTAAGAGTCAGCTGCTCTGCCAATTGAGCTAGCGGCCCGTGACTCGGTCAGTTTACCAACGGGCCGCGCTCGGTGTCAAAGGCAATCTCGGGATGAGCGAGAGAGGAGGCCGCTCATCGGCAGGGGCGGGAGAACCTACGATGGCGGCAGCAGCGGGCGGCGAGCGGCCCAGGGCTCGGCGCGCTCGTAGGCGTGGGCGATGCGGAGGATGGTCGCCTCGGCGAACGGTTTGCCGAGGACTTGGAGGCTGATCGGGAGCCCGCCGGCGAAGCCGCAGGGGAGGGCGACGCCGGGGATGCCGGCCATGTTGGCCGGGATCGTGAAGACGTCCGCCAGGTACATCTGGTAGGGGTCGTCGGTGCGGGAGCCGATGGGGAAGGCAACGGTCGGGGAGGTGGGGGCGACGATGGCGTCGACGGTGGCGAAGGCGGCGTCGAAGTCACGCTTGATCAGGGTGCGGACCTTTTGGGCCTTGACGTAGTAGGCGTCGTAGTAGCCGGCGCTGAGGGCGTAGGTGCCGAGCATGATCCGGCGCTTGACCTCGGCGCCGAAGCCCTCGCCGCGGGTCCGCTCGTAGGTCTGCCGCAGGTTCGGGGCCTCGATGGCGAGACCGTAGCGGACGCCGTCGAAGCGGGCCAGGTTGGCGCTCGCCTCGGCGGGGGCGGTGATGTAGTAGGTCGGCAAGGCGTACTTCGTGTGGGGGAGGGAGACGGGGACGATCTCGGCGCCGAGCTCGGTCAGGCGGCGGACGGCGGCGGCGAAGGCGGCCTCGACCCCTGGCTCCATGCCCTCGACCGAGTACTCGGCGGCGACGCCGAGGCGGGTACCGCGGAGGTCGCCGTTTAGGGCGGCGAGGTAGTCGGGGACCGGCTCCGGCGACGAGGTGGCGTCGGCCGGATCGTGGCCGGCGATCGCGGCCAGGGTGATGGCGGCGTCCTCTACGGTGCGGGAGAAGGGGCCGATTTGGTCAAGGCTGGAGGCGAAGGCAATCAGCCCGAAGCGGGAGACGCGGCCGTAGGTCGGCTTCAGCCCGACGACGCCGCAGAAGCCGGCCGGCTGGCGGATCGAGCCGCCGGTGTCGGAGCCGAGCGCGACCGCGGCCAGCTCGGCGGCGACGGCGGCGGCGGGGCCGCCGCTGCTGCCGCCGGGGACACGGTCGACGTCCCACGGATTGTGGGTCGGGCCGAAGGCGGAGTTTTCGGTCGAGGAGCCCATCGCGAATTCGTCG
>JBBSNJ010000126.1:0-7415 GCA_038232775.1 Thermomicrobiales bacterium | reverse complement strand
TCGTCGAGGCGGAAGGCGAGGCCTGGGTCGAAGCCGGCAACATGGTCTCCAACGGCCCCTACGTCCTGACCGGCTGGGAACATGACCAGAGCATGACCCTCGAGCGGAACGATCAGTACTACGGCGAGCCGCCGACGATCACCCGCGCCGAGTACACCCTCTTCGCCGACCCGGTTACCCAGGCGCTCGTCGCTTTCGAGAACGACGAGCTCGACCAGGCCCAGGTCGCCGGCGCCGACCTCGATCGCGTCAAAGACGACCCCGAGCTGAGCGAGTTGATCCAGGTCTTCCCCCGCTCCGGCACCCAGTTCATCGTCTGCGACACCACCAACCCCCCGACCGACGACGTCCGAGTCCGTCAGGCGCTGTCGATGGCCATCCGCCGCGACGCCCTCGCCAACGGCGTCCTCAAAGGGGAGTTCTCCCCGGCCCCGACCATCCTGCCGCCGGACATCCCCGGCTACAACCCGGAGGCCGCCCTCGGCGAGGACGAGACCCAGGCCAAGCAACTCCTCGCCGACGCCGGCTACCCGAACGGCGACGGGTTCCCGACGCTGACCCTCACCTACACCGCGACCTCGACCCAAGAGAAAAAGAGCGCCGAGTACCTCCAAGGCATCTGGAACCAGACCCTCGGCATCGACGTCCAACTCGATCCGCTCGAGGACAAGGCGTTCCAGGACTGGTTCAACTCCCGCCAGGATCAGCCCTTCAACCTGATGCTCAGCTTCTGGGGCTCCGACTGGGGCGATCCGGCCAACTGGCACAACCAGCTCTTCGACTCCGCCGCCGACTACTATCATCCCCACTGGCAGAACGACCAGTTCGACCAGATCGTCCGCGCCGCCGTGGCGATGCCCGATCCCGAGCAGCGGGTGGCGCAATACGAGGAGGCGGAGGCGATCCTGAACCAGGACGCCGCCCTCATCCCCCTCTTCAACCTGAACCGCATCTACGTCGTCAAACCCTACGTCCAGGGGGTCGTCCACTACCCGATCCTCGGCCGGACCTGGCTGCGCTACGTCTCCATCGCCGAGCACGACGAATAACCAACGCGACACCGCTCCCCGTCCCGGCGTCGGCACGGGGAGCGAACCCTTCAATCGCCGTCAGAACCCGTGTCGGGCAGGGAGCAAGCGGTGCGCAGCGCCTACATCATCCGGCGCCTCCTGGCGCTGATCCCCACGCTGTTGCTGATCTACACCCTGACCTTCGTCCTCATGCACGCCACCCCGGGCGGACCCTGGGACACCGGCGAGAAACCGATCCCGCCCGCCGTCCAGGAGAAGCTCAAGGCCGCCTACGGCCTGGACCAACCGCTCTGGCGCCAATACGTCGACTATGGCGGCAGGGCCCTGCGCGGCGACCTCGGCCCCTCCTACAGCCAGCGCTCCCGCTCCGTCACCGACATCATCGGGACCGCCTTGCCGGTCTCGCTCAAGCTCGCCGCCGTCGCCACCCTCGTCGCCATCCTCGTCGGCATCCCCCTCGGCATCCTCGGTGCCGTCCGCCACAACGGCGCCCTCGATTACCTCTCGACCTTCCTCTCGATCGTCGGCATCTCGACCCCCGCCTACGTCGTCACCTCGATCCTCGTCCTCATCCTCGCCAGCAAACTGCACCTGGTCCCCACCAGCGGCTGGGAGGGGATCTTCAACCCCCGGGTCGTCATCCCCGCCGCCTCCCTCGCCCTCTACCCCGCCGCCGTTCTCGCCCGCTACACCCGCTCCAGCATGCTCGAGGTGCTCCGGACCGACTACGTTCGGACCGCCCGCGCCAAGGGTCTGGGCGAGCGGGTCGTCCTCCTCGGCCACTGCCTCAAGAACGCGCTCCTGCCCGTGATCACCATCGCCGGCATCGTCGTCTCCGACATCGCCACCGGCTCCTTCTTCGTCGAGACGATCTACCAAGTGCCCGGCATCGGCCGCTACTTCGTCCAGAGCATCACCGCCCGCGACTACCCCGTGATCCTCGGCACTGTGCTCCTCCTCGGCGCCGTCGTCTCCCTGATGAACCTGATCGTCGACCTCCTCTACCCCCTGCTCGATCCCCGGATCGGCGCCACCTAGGGGCCGGGCACCGCGACGAAATCCGCTTCGACCCTCCCGCTCGCCGCGGCCGGACGGTATCCCCGCTGCCGCGCGCGGGACCGGGGCAAGCCGCCCGGAGCAGCGCCGCAGGGGCGAGGGCCGCTCCCGGGGAAGCGGCAGCGATCACCCGAATTCTTTCCTCCCGTGTGCCGAGGATTGGCCGACCAGCGGAGTGGATGCGACATGGCGCAGACGGCGGTGGCGCGAATCGACAAGGGAGCCGAGCCGGGTGCCGGCCCGATCCGGGGCGCGGCGCCGCCGGTCGGCCTCTGGCGCGACGCCTTCCGCCGCCTCCGGCGATCGCACCTCGCCTTCGTCTCCGGCCTCCTCTTGGCGGCCCTGGTCCTGGTCGCCCTCTTCGCCCCGCTGGTCGCCCCCTACGACTACGCCGAGCAGGACTACGCCGCGCTCACCCAACCACCGAACGCCGCCCACTGGCTCGGCACCGACGACCTCGGCCGCGACATCCTCAGCCGGCTGATCTTCGGCGCCCGCATCTCCCTCACCGTCGGCCTCGTCGTCCAGGCGGTGATCCTCCTGATCGGCGTCCCCGCCGGCCTGATCGCCGCCAACTACGGCGGCAAGCTCGACATGCTGATCATGCGCACCGTCGACGCCCTCTACTCGATCCCCAGCCTCCTCTTCGTCATCGTCGTCATGACCTTCCTCCGCGCCACGCTCCAGACCGCCGACGGCGGCCTCCTCGGCCTGCTCGGCTCGCTCGACGACCGCACCGGCGGCCTGATCGGCATCTTCATCGGCTTGGGACTCCTCAACTGGATGCCGGCGGCGCGCCTCGTCCGCGCCCAGGCCGGCTCCCTCAAGCAGAAGGAGTTCGTCGAGGCCGCCCGCGGCCTCGGCGCCGACGACCGCCGCATCATGGCCCAGCACCTCCTCCCCAACGTGGTCCCGATCATCGTCGTCACCGCCACCCTCGGCATCCCCCAGGCGATCATCTACGAGGCCGGGATCAGCTTCCTCGGCCTCGGCGCCCGACCGCCGATGCCGAGCTGGGGCCTGATGATCGCCGAGGCGATCCCCAACTTGCGCTCCTACCCCTACATGCTCGTCTCGCCGGCGATCGCCCTCTCGGTGACCGTTCTCGCCTTCAATTTCCTCGGCGACGGCCTGCGCGACGCCCTCGACCCCTGGATGGATCGCTGATCCGCCCCCGACATGACCGAAGCAGGCCCGGTCAGCGCAGACCGAGCAGGTCGGCGATGTTCGCTCCTCCGTCGATCACCGGCCGGATTCTCCCCTGGCGGGAGGTCAGCAGCCCCGTCACGCCCGGCCCGTGCCCCGCCATGAACGAGTCGCCGTGGGCGACGATCCCGATCGAGACGGCGCCCTGGGAGTAGTGCCGCCCGTAGGAGGCATCGGCGTCGGTGATCGCGACGAAATCGCCGAAGCGCAGCCCGTCGAGCTCGTATCGGGCCACCATCTCCGGGTCGAACAGATTGATGTCGTAGTCGCCGCGGGCCGTGTTGTCCCGCCCCAACCCCGAGCCCATGATCGCCGCCGGCGCCATCTTCGCCACCGGCACCACCAGCTTCCCCTCCTCAGCCGTCGTCACCCACCGCGCGAAGAGGTCCGGGTCGAGCCCGGTGCAGCGGATGTCCGGGAACTGATCGAGCGCCAGTCCGACGCCCCACGCCGCCACCTGGATCCGATCGCCGATGACCAGCTTGGCCAGCACCGCGTCCGGGAAGTCGATCATCACGTGCTCGATCCCGCCGTGGGTGCCGGTCACGACCCCCGTCGCCCCCTTGGCGTCGCCGGAGACGACCGTCGCCGCGTTGCCGACGCAGGCGAGGATGTTGAAGCCGCCGTTCGCCTTCGGATCGGGGTTGCGGGCCGAGACCGCCGGCTCGATGTGGTCCCCCACCAACCCGTGGATGCGGTCGCCGACCCGCACGTTGTAGGTGATGCCCCCCGTCCCGGGGACGATCCGCGGCACCCCGTCGTGGCCGATCAGGTAGGGCGTCGTCCAGCCGTGTTCGAACTCCTGCGGCGCCACCTCGCCAACCACCGCCACCTTCACCAGCTGGTCCCGATTGGTCGCGATCCCCACGTCCCCACCCCTTCCGCCGTCACGCCACCGCTCGCCCGATTCTACGGCCGTCCTCCGCCGCTGCCCAGCCAAGCCGAGCCGCCGGTCGGCGACCCTGCCGACGGCCCTCCCTCGGGCGTCCATCCTCCCTCAGCCGCTCCCGAGGACCCGCCGCTCACCTCCCGTCCGAGTCGCCGCAGCGACCCCGCTCCCAAACCCGACCCTGACCCCAAACCCGGTTGACCCGTTCCGCGCTCGGACGCGGCGCCCGCTCCCCGCTCCCGCGCGCGGGTCCGGGACAAGGGGGTCGGAAGTCCGCCCTGATCGGCACCAAAGGGGCCAAGCCGGAGCGACCCCGAAGCGGACCATACGGAGCGCAGCGGAAGGGGCAAGGGCCGCCCTCACGCCAATGGACGTGATCACCCGGATCTCGGCAGGCTCCGACCTCCCAACGGCCCTGGACCCGCGCGTTCTCCTCCGCCGGCGGCACCCGCGTCCACCCCGACGCACACCGAACTTGGTTGAACGGTTCCGCTCCCGCACGCGAGACGTCTCCCCCTCCGGCACAGGGGAATGGGGGTGCGGGGTCCCAGAGTGTGCCGGAAGCGCAGCCGACGGAGCCCGCCCGGATTCCCTATCAGCCGGCTCGAGCCGGGTTCGTCGTCGTAACTTGGGGATCAATCCCCAAGCGGGCACCGCGTTCCGTGCAGACGCATCCACCAGAGTCGATCCGGTCCTCTTCCCTCCCTTGCCGCCCAGCCTTCCCCCCGACTGCGCGATGCTCGCTCCATCCCGACGACGCCGCCGCGTCACCCCATCGGCCCGGCGGCCGGCGCCACCGGACGACCACCCGAACGGAGCCCCCCCATGCACATCGGCGTCACCTTCCCCCAGACCGAGTTCGGCAACGATCCGGGCGCGATCCGGGACTACGCCCAGACGATCGAGGGCCTCGGCTTCAGCCACCTCCTCGTCTACGACCACGTCCTCGGCGCCGACACCTCCTCCCGCCCCGACTGGTCCGGCCCCTACACCTCGGAGACCCCCTTCCACGAGGTCTTCGTCCTCCTCGCCTACGTCGCCGCCACCACCACCCGCCTCGGCCTCGTCACCGGCGTCCTGATCCTCCCCCAGCGCCAGACCGCCCTCGTCGCCAAGCAGGCCGCCGAAGTCGACCTCCTCAGCGGCGGCCGCCTTCGCCTCGGCGTCGGCGTCGGCTGGAACCAAGTCGAATACGACGGTCTCGACAAGAACTTCCGCGACCGCGGCGAGCGAAGCGAGGAGCAGATCGCCCTCCTCCGCGCCCTCTGGACCGCCCCCGTCGTCGACTTCGCCGGCCGCTGGGAGCAGATCGAGGCCGCCGGCATCAACCCCCTCCCCGTCCAGCGCCCGATCCCGATCTGGATCGGCGGCTACGCCGAGGCGACCCTCCGCCGCGTCGGCCGGATCGGCGACGGCTGGTTCCCCTGGCGCGACCCGGACGACGCCATGCGCGACGCCGTCGCCCGCCTCCACCGCTACGCCGCCGAGGCCGGCCGCGACCCGTCCCAGATCGGCCTCGAACCCCAGCTCAACGTCGGCCGCGGCACCCCCGACGACTGGCGCGCCTTCGTCGCCGGCTGGCAGACCCTCGGCGCCGGCCACCTCTGCCTGACCACCATGGGCAACGGCTTCCACACCCCCGCCGACCACCTCGCCGCCCTCGGCCGCGCCGCCGCCGAGCTCGGCGTCCACCCCTAAGGGCCGGAAGCCATCGCCCTCCGCCCGCTGCACCCCGCTCCGCCCCAACAGGAGCCGCCGTGACCATCACCCTCACCCCCGAGCTCGAAGCCCTCATCCAGGAGAAGGTCGCCAGCGGCGACTATCCCGACGCCGTCGACGTCGTCGGGGAAGCGCTCCGTTTGCTCGATCATCGCGACCGCCTCGCCCGCCTCCGCGCCTCGTTGCTCGAAGCCGAACGGGAGATCGAGCGCGGCGAAGGCGTCGAGTGGTCGCCATCGCTGATGGCGGACCTGCGGCGCGACGCCGACGCGCTGTACCGTCGAGGCGCGACGCCGGACCCCGATGTCTGCCCCTAGGACCGGTTTCCAAATCGCGCCCCGGGCCAGCGCCGATCTCCGGAGCATTTGGCTCTACGGTCGACGCGGCTGGGGCGAAGCTGTCGCCGATGCCTACCATGCGGCACTCACCCGAGCCTTCGAGACATTGCGGGACAATCCGGGCCTCGGACCCCAGCGCGACGACCTTCGGCCTGGGCTCCGGGCGCTCACGATCCAGCAGCACCGCATCCTCTATCGCGTCACCGACGAAACCGTCGTCGTCCTCCGCGTGATCCACCAGCGGCGAGACGCTGCGACGCAGACAACGGAACCCCCAAGCTGAGCCTCCCGGCGTCTCCCCCGATCGCCCCCGCTCACGGTCCGCTACGTCGCTCCCAACTGATCGCCACGACCCAACGGAGCCGCCGTGACCATCTCCCTCACCCCCGAGCTCGAAGCCCTCATCCAGGAGAAGGTCGCCAGCGGCGACTACCGCGACGCCACCGAAGTCGTCCGCGAGGCGCTCCGCCGGCTCGACCACCAGGACCGCCTCGCCCGCCTCCGCGCCGCCATCGCCGTCGGCGATGCGCAGGCCGCCCGCGGCGAGGTCGTCGAGTGGACGCCCGGCTTCTGGGAGGAACTGGATCGCGAGGTCGACGACCGGCTCCGACGCGGCGAGCAGCCGGACCCCGATGTCTGTCCCTAGAGGCCTCGTCCTCACGGTTCAAGTCAGACGCAACCTCTCCGACCTCCTCCTCGCCTCGGAGCAGCGCTGGGGACGGCAACAACGGATCGCCTACCGGGCGAGGCTCGCCGGCGCCCTGCGCGATCTCGTCCAGTTCCCGCACCTCGGCCGTTCCCGAGACGACATCGCCCCCGGCGTGCGTGCCCTTCCGGTCGGCCAGCACGTCGACTTCTACCGAGCCGACGACGCCAGCGTGACAATCATCCGCATCCTGCACCAGAGGATGGACGCCGCCGCCGAATCCCAGGAGCCGTCCTGACGATCCCCCTCCCGCCTTCCCCCCCGGTGCGGCTCACTCTGCATCGGCTACGTGTGACCTGATCGCCTCAGCCGCGGCGCCAACCCCCCGCCCCGCTGTTCGTCAGCGCCACCCCGGCGATGATCGTCGCCCCCCCCACCAGCAGCCACCGCCCCGGCCGCTCCCCCAGCACCAACCAGGCCGCCAGCAGCCCGAACACCGGCACCAGGTAGATGTAGACCGTCGCCTCGCT
>JBBSNJ010000125.1:0-7415 GCA_038232775.1 Thermomicrobiales bacterium | reverse complement strand
GCGGTGGCGGTCGATGATGTCGGCGGCGAGCTCGACGTCGCAGTAGTCGAGGTTGGACAACTCCCAAGTCGGAGCGATCAGGCCGATCGACGAGAGGTTGAGGAGGGCGAAGACGCGGACCGTGCTCGCCTCGGCGATCCAGCGGCGGAAGCCGGGGAAGGAGTAGCTCCCGGCGCTACCGACGTCGAGCCAGGTGGTGACTCCCGTCCGGGCGGCGACGGGGTCGGGCTCGATCCCCCAGTAGGTGGCGCCCCAGTAGGCATGGGTGTGGAGATCGACCAGGCCGGGGGTGACGATCTGGCCGGCGGCGTCGATCACGTCCGCGGCGGCGGCGGGGTCGAGGTCGGCGGCGACCTCGGCGATCCGGCCCCCGGCGATCGCCACGTCGAGACGCCCGGAGAGTCCGGCGCCGGGGTCGAGGACGTCGCCCCCGACGACCAACGTGTCCCAACGTCTGCCGCCGCCGTCGCCTGCTGACTCAGCGCCCACCTCGCCCCCTCCTCCATCGCGTTCGCCCAAAGCGTCGGCATTATCGCCCGCCCGCGGTTGGCGTGGGAGGAGCGCGCGGGCGGAACAGGTCGCACTCCCGCTGCGGGAGCTGGCCCCGACCCACAGCCCCTCTCCCGGTGCACGGGACAGGGCAAGGGGGAGCGTGGTCGCGGACCGCCGGGGGAACACCCATGGTTCACCCGGATTCCGTGTCACTCGTCGAGGGGGTAGAGGCGGTCGATGGCGATGACGAGGACGGCGCGGCGGTCGCGGACCATGGCGCGGTCGAACTCGGACCAGTCCGGGTGCTCGCCGCCGGTGACGCCGCGGTAGACGTGGCGGAGGAGCGGGAGGGGGTCGTCGGCGACGACGGCGGCCGTCCCCTCGACCACCACGTACTGGTACCAATCGTCGCCGACGACGGTCAGCGCGACGCGGGGGTCGCGCTCGGCGTTCTTGGTCTTGGCCCGGTCCAGGGTGACGGAGATCTTGATCCGATCGTCGTCGTCGAGCAGGTAGGCGACGTTGGAGAGCTGAGGGCGCCCGTCGCGCTTGATCGTGGCCAAGACGCCCCGGTGGTTGCGCCGGATGTAGGCGAGCGCCTCGTCGCGTTTCATCGCTGCCTCCTCGCTATGGGAAAGCCGCCACCGGTCGCTTGAGGTCGGCCCCGGTGCTCTCCTCCCAGGGAGGGCGGGTGGCGCGCACCGGACGATCCTCGCGGATTCGGGACGACCGCGCCGGCAGGCGCCTCGACCGGGACCGGGAGTGGACGGGCCAGCCCTGCGACGGGCGAGCCGCGGGCTCCGATCGACGGGGAGGGAGGCGCTATCCTTCCGGCGGCCCCGGCCCATCAACGCTTCGGCGACCGGCGGAAGGGGACGGCGGAAGGGCGTCCTCTAGGTCGCGCGCAGCCCCGCGCCCCGTCGAGCGCGCGGGACGCTCCGGGGGGGTGAGGGAGGCAGTCAGCGTTGCTCGAGCGATGGGGAAGCTTGCCGCCAGGGGCGGCCACTCGGTACGGTTCGGGCGGCTCGTCGCGTCGTGTGGCCGGAGGGAGAGCTCGCTCAAATGGAAAGGCACCAGACCCGACGCTCGTTCGTTGGCGCGGCCGTCGGCGTCGCGGTGGCTGGGCGCTGGCGTCTCGCCGCGGCCCAAACCACCGCCCCGACCTTCTCCTACCCGATCGGGCTCCCCGGCCGCGCGCTGGGCGACGGGTTCGTCGTCCGCCACGGCTACGCGGTCGAGAACACCTGGTTCCAGCCGGGCTTCCTGCACACCGGGGAAGACTGGTACCTGAGCGACGGGGAGACGGCGGGGGTCGAGGTCTTCGCGGCGGCGGCGGGGGAGGTCGTCTTCGGGGGCTACGACTACCCGGGCGCCGTGGTGATCGTCCGGCACGCCGCCGATCTCTTTTCGCTCTACGGGCACCTCGCCTACGAGCTGCCGGTCGCGGTGGGGCAGCGGGGCGCCCGCGGCCAACCGCTGGGGCGGGTGCTGGCGCGGGCCGATGAGATTCCGAGCCACCTCCACTTCGAGCTCCGGACCTTCCTGACCAAGCCGGAGGTCAACGGCGGCGCCCCGCGCTACGGCTTCATCTGCGGACCCGATTGCCCGCCGGGACCGGGCTACTGGCCGATCGACGCGCCGGAGCACCCCTCGGTGATCGGCTGGCGCAACCCGACGCACGGCATCAATGCCTGGGCCCACGGCGCGGCGCCGCCGGCCGGGGCGGAGGTCGTCGTCGCGGCGGCGGCGGAAGGGGAGGCGCAGCTCTGGGCGGCGCCGGCCGAGGGCGGGGAAGCCGACCCAATCGGGAGCCTGCCGCTGGGGGCCGGCGATCGATTCGAGCTGTTGGCGATCGAGGCTGGTCCGCCGGCGGTGATGGGTACGAGCGCCGAGACCTATCGTCTCTGGTACTTGATCGGGCTGCCGAACGGCGGGCAAGCCTGGGTCCAGGCCGCGTTGCCGTCATCCCTGGAGACGGGATCGGACGGACGTCCGTCGGCGGTCCGGTTCGACTTCCTGCCGGCGGTCGGCGTGGCCTGATACTGACCCGTCGTCTCCCCGGACCCCGCTCTCCCACGCTGCCGGGGGGGCGTGCGGGAGAGGGGTTCACGAGCGCCGGCGGGTGCCGGTCAGGGGGCGGCGTCCCAGACCTTGCCCTGGAGCGGGCGGCGGACCGCGATCCGGCCGTCGGCGACCCGCACCTCGTAGGCGGGGAGGCGGACCGTGGCCGGGCCGTGGCGGACCTTGCCGTCGCGGAGGCAGAAGACCGAGCCGTGCCAGGGGCAGATCACGTCGTCCCCCTCGACCCGCCCTTCCGCCAGGGGGGCGCCGAGGTGGCTACAGGTGGCGCCGATGGCGGAGATCTCCCCGCCCCGCCGGAAAAGGAAGACCGAGGCGCCAGCGGCGTCGACCGGGCGCGGCGTCCCCTCGACCAGATCGGCCTCGGCCAAAACGTCGGTCCACTCCGCGGGGGGGCGCTCGAAGGCGGTGCGGTCGACGCCGATCCCGAGGTCATAGGCGAGGTCGCCGCCGAGCCAGGCGGAGGCCCCGCTGAGGCCGAGACCGGCGAGGGCGAGGGCGACGCCGGGGCCGCGGGCGCCGCGGCGGCGCGCCAACCAGGAGCCGGCGTAGAGGAGGGTACCGGCGCTGTTGAGCAGCGCGTGGAGGGCGCCGAGGCGGAGCGGCTCCCGCTCGACCCCGGCGTCCTGCCATTGGGCGGCGCCGCTGGCGGCGGCACCGAAGGCCGAGACGAGGCCGAGGCCGAGCATCAGGTCGGCGGCGGGCTCGTCCTCGACGAGGTCGAAGACGGTGGTCGCCGCCCAGAAGCCGATCGGCAGCGTCACGATCGCCGGGTGGAGCGGGTGCCCGAGCCAGACGCCGTAGAGGATATCGCGGGGCGTCCGCGGCGCCTCCTGGCCGAGCAGCGGCCGATACGCCCGCCGCATCGCGACCGCGGCGGTATCGAGCCAGGGCATGGCGTCGATCAACCGCTCCGAGAGTTTCCTGGGAGCCGGATAATGCATCGCTGAGGAACCTCCTGGGGGCCGGCGGTCGGCCGGACGACGGACCGAAACGGGCGACGCCGTCTCGCCTGCACGCGGCGTGCCCGTGCTCGTGGACAGCCAACCGCGGGGGCGGTGTCGCGGGATCGAGCCGGTGGCGCAGAAGGCCACCGCGGCGAGGTGGCCCGTCGGCCGGCGGCACAGGCGGTTTCGGTGGAGCGTGAGCGGAAGTGTTGACGATTCGTTCACCCGTGTGCGCGTGCGGCTGTGGCAGGGTACCCTTGGGGCACTTGGTGCTGCGATCGTCCGCGCTGGAGCGCTGCCCCGCCAGGGACGGCCCTCCGGCGGGGCGTTGGGCTGAGTGGCGGCGGCGGAAGGAGAGAGGTGGCGGTGAGCGACGGTGACGTTTCGGTGCCGACGGCCTCCGCCCGACCGGAGACCGTGGGTCCGGCCCGCGGCCGGACACGGCGGGCGCGGCTGGTCGACGCGCTGGTGCTCCAAACCGTCTTGGTCCTGAGTTGGGTCGCCTGGGCGGTCCCCTGGCCGGTCTGGCACGCGACGGCCTTCGGCCTCGGCTCGCTGGCGATGGGGTTCCGCTGGCGCGGCATTGTCTTGGCGAACGTCCGCCACGCACGGGCGGGGGTGCCGACACCGAGGGTCGTCGCCTGGTACTTGGGTACCCAGCAGATCGCGACCCATCTGCGGACGGTGATCGGTCTGCTCCGGGCCGGCGCCCGGCGGCCGAGCGCGAGCGACCGCCTCACGGTGGACGGGCTCGAGAAGCTCCGCCCCTTCCTCGGCGAGCGGGGGGTGATCATCGTCGCGCCGCACGCCGGGCCTTACCCGATCCTCGGCCTAATGTCGATCGGGTGGCTGCGTCAGCTCGGGTTCACCAAGGAGGTGGCGATCGTCGCCCGCCTCTTCCGTCCGTTCCGCTCCGGGGCGTTGATGGAGTGGTTCGTCGGACGCTTCGCGCGGGCTGGGGTCGAGATCGTCTCGGTCGACGAAGCGCCGTCGCGGATGGCGCGGCGGCTGCGGCAGGTGTTGGCCGAGCGGGGGATCGTCGTCCTCCTGGTCGACGAGCCGACGCCGACGCCGTCGGCCCAGGTCCCGTTCTTCGACAGCACGATCAAAATGCCGCTCGGGCCGGCTCGGCTGGCGCGGGCGACCGGGTCGGTGATCGTGCCCTGCATCGTCACCTTCGGCCGGGGGGGACGGGTGACGTTCACGATCGCCGACTCGATCGAGCCGAGGTCGGAACCGGAGGCGACGCTGCGGCTGGTGGGGGCATCGCTCCAGGCGTTGATCGACCGGCACCTCGACCAGTGGGCGATGCTGACCCCGGTCTGGGCCGGTCCGCCGTCGACCGCGCTGCCGGCGCCGCCGCCGGGACACGCTTACGCTGACCTGCACTTGCACACCACCGGCAGCGACGGCCTCTGCGCCATCGACGACTGGCGGGCGGCGGCGGCGCGGGAGTCGATCGCGGTCGTCGCGGTGACCGACCACGACCACCTACCGACGGTCCGGGACTGGCGGGCGGAGGCCGGGCCGGGGTCGGCGATGGTCCTGCCGGGGGTCGAGCTGACCGCCCGTGGCCGGGCGGTCCACCTCGGGGTGCTCTTCCCCAAGGTGGTGCCGGAGGTTCTGCCGAAGCCGGGTCGGCCGCTACCGGAGCTGGTCCGCTGGGCGCGCGGGGTGGAGGGGAGCGTCGTCGTGCTGGTCCACCCGCTGCCTGGGCTCTGGCGGCGCCAACTGCGGGGACTGGCCCGCGAGGGCCTGCTGCCGGACGGGATCGAGACGCGCTTCCCGTTCGTCGGGTGGCGGTCGCCGGCGATCGAGCGAGCGGCCGCCGAGTACGGTCTGGCGTTGCTGGGCGGGAGCGACGCTCACCTGCTGCCGGGTCAGCTTGGTCAACACGCGACCCTCTTCCCGGGCGAGACGGTCGACGATCTCGTCGCCGCGATCCGGACCCGGCAGACGCGGGCGGTGACGCGGCCGTCGGCGCCGAAGGTGCCGGCGGCGGCCTACCTTTGGCAAGGGGTCTACAGTTGGCTGCTCCCGTGGGCGGGGCGACCGACGGTCGCCAGGGCGCGGTCGGGGGCGCTGGCGCGGGCCCAGCGCGCCGCGTGGGGGGGACTGGCGGTGGCGGCTCCGCCGGCGGTGGCCGAGGCGGAGCCGGGGTGGGAGGCGCCGGGGGCCCTCCTGCCGCTCGGTCAGCCGCCGGTCAACTCGGAAGGGGCGCCGCTGCCGGCGGCGCGCTGAGGGCCGCCCGGAGCTGCCGCAAGCGAGCCGAATAGGCGGCGGCGGTCGGTTCGGGCGGCGGCGCGAGGGAGACGTCGCTGATGCCGAGGGCGGCGAGGCGGCGGAGCCGCGCCACGGCCTCCGCCAGCGGGCCGGCGATCGCGAGGCGGGCGACGACCTCCGTCGGGATAGCGGCCCGCGCCGCGGTGAGGTCGCCGCCGCGGCGAAGTGCCGGGAAGCCGGCACCGCTCGCCAGAAGCTCCTCGGTCCGCATCGCCCGCCGGACCTGGGCCATCATCGCTGGCAGGTCGTGGCCGTCGAGGCGGAGAAGCCGTTCCATTCCCGGCAGAGTATTGACCAACGCAATCAGGGTCTTCTGGCGCTCCAGGAACGACTCGGGGTCGTCGCTGACGAAGACGGCGGTGCGGAGGACGAAGCGGAGCAGGGCCGGGTCGCGGCCGGCGGCGCGGGCGGCGGCGCGGACCGCCGGGATAGCCTCGGCCAGGAACTCGTCGGAGGTGAGGGCGTTGAAGATGACGCCGTCGGCCAGCCGGCCGGCGAGGGCGAGCGCGCGCGGTCCGGCGGCGGCGAGCAGGATCGGCGGTTGGCGGAGCGGATGGACGGTCCGCTCCCAGTCGTCGACGCGGAAGGGGCTGCCGGCGAGGTGTGACGACGCGCGGTGGGGGGGCTGCCACCACTGCCGGAGGAGCGTGATCGTCGCTTCGAGGGCGGCCAGCGGGCTGCCGACGGCGACCCCGAGGGGACCAGCGTGCCACTCTGGTTCGCCCCGACCGAGGCCGAGAACGGCCCGCCCGCCGGAGAGGCGATCGAGGGTCGCGACCGCGGCCGCGAGCTGGTTCGGGTGGCGGGGATAGGGGCTGGTGACGCCCGTTCCGAGCTCGGCCGAGGCGGTCACCGCCGCCAGGGCGCCGAGGAGGGTGGTAGCGTCCCAACCGTCGGGGTCCTCGCTGACCCAGATGGCGTCGATCCCCGCCTCGTCGGCGGCGCGGGCTGCGGCGAGCGTGGCGGTGGCGGCGGCGGCGGGGTCGCCGGCGCGGTTCCAGGGGTGGTGGCTGAGGTCGAGACAGAAGCGCATCGTGGCCTGCTGTGGTCGGCGGCGGAGGTCGGCCGGTCCGGCTCGGACCGATGATGCGGGCGTCGGTTGGTACGGAATCCGGGTGATCGCTGGCGCTTCCCGGAGAGACGCCCTCACCCCCGACCCCCTTCCCCCGGTCCCGTGCGCGGGAGAGGGGAGACGTTCCCACTCCCGACGGAGGTACGGTTCAACCGGATGCCGTGGGAGGTGCCAGGCTCAGCGAACTCCGTCGGGGTGCCGAGTGGGCGCGGGGAGGGAGGGCGCGGCCGGCGTGGCCGTCATTTGGCGCGATAGTAGAGGAGGACGCCGCCCTGGCGGTCGTCACCGTGACGGACGACGACGCCGTCGCCACCGTCGTGGAGGGGGAAGGGGTCGCCGCGGTCCAGGGTGTCGGCGGTCTCCTTGGGGACGACTTGGGCGAAGAGGTCGTGGCGGGCGCACCCCCAGACGCTGGGCGTGTCGGCGAGCGGTTTCATCCGATGGCGGTCGCGGGGGTGGGTACGGCCGACTTCGCAGAAGGGGTTCGGGCCGGAGGGCACGGGGGGTTGCGGCTGGGACGACATGGCGGCCGGTCTGGTCCT
>JBBSNJ010000124.1:0-7441 GCA_038232775.1 Thermomicrobiales bacterium | reverse complement strand
CGGCTTGATGGACGCGCCGGTGGGTGTCGTGCCGCCCCGCGAGGGGGTGTTGACGGAACGAAGCGACGTGCTCCAGGAGGGATCCCTTTGCCGAAGAAACCGCAGTACCGTCGGCCGTCGCGGCCGGCCCCGGCGCCGACGACCGACGAGGAGCGGCCGAGGCGGCAGAACCCAGACGCGATCACGGTCGATGGTCGGGTGCTCGACGCGCTGCCGAACGCGATGTTCATGGTCGAGCTGGAAAACGGGCACAACGTGCTCAGCCACCTGGCGGGGAAGATGCGGACGAACTACATCCGCGTCCTGCCGGGGGACCGGGTGACGGTCGAGCTGTCGCCCTACGATCTGACGCGGGGGCGGATCACGTACCGGCATCGGTAGGCCGGGTGGGCGCTCAAGGAGACGGGAGTTCGGGCGTGATCGCCCCGGCTCCCGTTGTGTCGGGTGTGGAGACGCCCTCACCCCCGGCCCCCTCTCCCGTGCGCGGGAGAGGGGGAGTCAATGCCTGACGGTTTACTCGGATACCGCATAGGATCAGTCGTTCCTCCTCACTTCTGCACGCCGCGTGGATGCTCCGCGCGCTCTAGGGCAAAGCCGAAGCATTCCCGCAAGGGCGCTGGGACGTCCTCCTCTTTGCACACTCCAGCGAGGGCGAAGCCCAGGTCAGGCTTTCGGATAGGCTGGCCACCCCGGGATCGCCGCCGTACGGCTGCGAGCAGGATATCGCTGTACTTCTTCGACCCCTCCAGACGCAGCGCGGCGAGTTCGTCGAGACTCCAGTCCGCCCCGCCGTCGTTCGACGGGAAGTTGGTGCAGAGGGTACGGAGCCAAACTTCGTCGGCGAAGGCGTCCTCGAACTCCTTGCTGCCCACGAAGTAGGCGCCATCTCCGTCCCGCAGCCCGAGCTCGGTCAGCCACCGATCGCTGATGCCGCCCTGGTGGTCGCCACCGCGGGTGTCCGAATCGGCGAGCACCACCACCTCCCGACCCCACTCCTTGGCAAGCGTCGTCACGACGTTCCGGATGGAGCCGCTGCCTTTGGCGTTCATGAGGTTGATGCCCGCCGTCGTCAGGCTCTGGCCGGTGACGAGGCGGAAGAGGTCCGGGATCGCGGCCTCCTCCGTCTCGCCCTCGACGACGAGGAAGCAGCGCTCGTCAAGCAACACAGAGTTACGCAAGCCGATGCCGGTGCAGACCCGGGCGAGAAAAGCCACCTCGTCGGCGTGACCGTGGCTGGCCAGCGCCTCGACCCGCGTCTTGAGCTCGGCGTCGAGCTGGAGGTGGAGCAGGGCCTGCAGCGGCGCCCGGTCGATGAAGGTCTTGGCATGCGTCGCGACCAGCACCTGGACGTGCTGAAGCTGCGCCTGGCGCTCAAGAATGTCGAACAAGACCCGCTGCGCCCCGGCGTCCAGATGGGTGTCGGGCTCGTCGTAGGCGACCATTTCGCTCGCAACCGGCTGGCCCTCGGCCATAGTCGACAGGGTGGCCTCGTAGATGGCGAGCGTCACCCGCCGTCGCCGGCCCTCCCCCCCTTTGTCGAGGTCGGAGTGTTCGCCCCGACGGCACATCTGGAATTGAACCTGGAGGGCGGGCTTGGAGAAGTCGAACGAAGCAGCGACCTCCACATCATCGAGGTCCGGGATGTGCTCACAGATCTTCTCTTTGATGCGTGTCAGACTCGGGGCGATGTCGGCATCCAACTCCATGCTCAGGTCGCCGAGCCGGGAAGCGTACTGCGGCTGCGCCAGCAAGAGCCGTGACTCCCTCGCGACGACCTGCTTGACAATGGCGTCCGGGTTCTGCGCCTCGGCGGCGCGGAATCGGGTCAGCTTCGGTAGACGCCGAAGTTCAATGGGCGACGCCGGCCGCCAGCATTCCTCCCACTCGTCCTCGGGACGGTCGATCAGCCAGGCAGTGATGGCATCGATGAATGGATCCTTCTTCGTCCCCCCGGGGAGGGCAATGCCCGCCGAGGTCATGCGTTCTTTGAGCTCTTGGATTGGGATACTTGCCCACTGCGGTCCAAACTGACGGTTCGCCCGGACGAGCACCTCGCAGATCCGAGGGCCGCCCCGCTCCTGGCGCGCCCGGACCTGCAACGGCTCCACGCCCTCGAGGTCGTCGAGCGCGTAGAAAGTGCCTTCGACCTCAATGGGCTCTTCATCGCACGCCCACCGGGAGCGGTCCGCGGCGTCGAGTGGACTGCCACCCAGGAGAAAATCGATCGCGTCGAGACAGGTCGTCTTGCCGCCGTCGTTCTCGCCCGTAAGGATGGTCAGCGACGATTGGATTGGCAGGGGACCGACATCGTGGAGGGAACGAAAACGCCGGATGGTGAGCGCGCTAAGCCGGAACGACTCAAGTCCCGCGCCGCCTACTGGTGCCTGTGGTTGGTCCAAGAGTGCTGCTCGCTTCGCTGGTCGCGCCACACGCGGGGCGGGTTCGGATAAACCTCATGCTCGACCTCAAGGGCCGGGGGAGGGCCGGACGCCTGTGGTGCAGAGCAGCGTTGGAGCTAGTCGTGGCAATAGGCTCTGGACTATTCATCGGGGCTGGGACCGTTACCCGCGCAGCATGAATCTGTTCCCACTCGCCGAGCATAGGCTTTTCCTTGCGGCCGCACGACCGCGTTGAACGAATTCTGCTTCGAGAAGGGAGGCGCCCATCAACGTTCTGCAGCGCTCAGCCGCGAACGAGGGCAATGCCTGTTCTAGGCGGGTCACCAGTTCGAATCACATCCTCCCCAATGTTGATCGATGATAGCATCGCTCGGTCGAAGGTGCACGTACAGTAGTAGGTGGGCGGTGGGCCGGCGGTATTCGACTGCCGGGAGGCTGAGACGTATACTCGGCCGCTGGCGCGCCGCCACGCGAGGGGGCTCCACGGGCGCGACCGGTGACGGCGACGAGCCGGTCGCCGCCTTCGCCCCCGGAACCGGATCGAGTGCGACGCTTGCCGACTTCATCTCCTGGCACGACAACCGAGCGCCCGGTCCGCCGGCTGGAACCGTCTGAGCCGGCGCCCACCGACGGGGGGGCGGGGCCGCGTCGGTCGTTGGCGGGGTCGTGGCGGGTCTGGATCGGGCTGCTGATCAGCGCCGGGTTCCTGGTCTACGCCTTTCGGGGGCAGCACCCGGCGGAGATCTGGGCGGCGCTGCGGCGGGTGAACCTCTGGTGGCTGGCGCCGGCGCTGGCGATGTACTTCGTCGGGGTCTGGCTGCGGGCGGTGCGCTGGAGCGTGCTGCTGCGGCCGCTGGTGGCGGTGCCGGCGCGGCGGGTGCTGCCGGTGGTCGTCGTCGGCTACACGGCCAACAACGTGCTGCCGCTGCGGACCGGGGAGCTGGTGCGGGCCTACCTGCTCGGCCGCAAGTTCGGCGTGCGGAAGACGGCGGCGCTAGCGACGATCGCGGTCGAGCGGCTGTTTGACGGGCTGACGATGCTGGCCTTCATGCTGGCGGCGGCGGGGGCGATCTCGTTCACGGCCGAGTTGACGCGGCTGGCGCTAGTCGCCTTCGGGCTGTTCGTCGCGATCCTGCTCGGGCTGGTGCTGCTGACGCTCGGGGGCGGGCTGCGCGATCGGCTGCTCCAGTTGGTGCTGGGGCCGCTGCCGGCGCGGGTGGCCGACCGGGTCGAGCGGATGACGGAGTCATTCCTGGGCGGGCTCGGGGTCCTCTCGCGCAAGGGAGACCTGGGGTTGGTGGCGGCGACCTCGATCGCGGCCTGGGGGTGCGAGGCGTCGATGTACTGGCTGCTGGCGCGGGGGTTCGGGCCGCCGCTGGCCGAGGCGGTGGGGGTGGCGGGGGCGTTGCTGGCGACGGGGGTGGCGAACCTGGCGACGCTGGTGCCGGCGGCGCCGGGCTACGTCGGGACGTTCGAGGCCGGAGTGGTCCTGGCGGTGAACGGGGCGCTCGGGGTACCGCGCGGCTTGGCGCTCTCGTACGCGATCCTGGTCCACGCGGCGTTGTGGTTTCCGATCACGCTCTGGGGCGCGATCGAGTGGTGGCGCCAGCACCTCTCGCTGACGCAGGCCCGCCGGTTGGAGGGAAGCGGCGGGGGGAACGGGGCGGGCGGCGGGGCGGCGGTGCCCGAGGCGGGCGGTGCGGCCGACGCGGGGCCGACCGTGGTCGACCGGCGGTCGGCGGTCGTTGCCGGCGACGGGGTCGACGCCCGGCGCCGAGGATCGGGGTCGGCGTGAGCATCTGGGAGGCGATCGTCCTCGGCTTGGTGCAGGGGGCGACCGAGTTCCTGCCGATCTCGTCGTCGGCGCACCTGATCGTCGTCCCCTGGCTGCTCGGCTGGGAGGAGCCGGGGCTCGCCTTCGACGCGGCGCTCCACTTCGGCACCCTGACGGCCGTCGTCGTCTACTTCTGGCGCGATCTGGTCGGGATGGCGCGGGCGCTGCCGCGGGCGCTGACGGGGGCGGGGGCTTTGCTGCGCGATCCGGCGCCGGGTCGCCGGCGGGAAGCCGACCCGCGCGACGCCGACGCCCGCCTGGCGCTGCTGATCGCGGTCGGGACGGTGCCGGGGCTGGTGGCGGGGCTGGCCGGGCAGAACGTCATCGAGGCGTTCTACCACCCTGGGGGGGGGACGCCGACGCGGGCGATCGTCGCCGTGGCGCTGGCGCTGATGGCGCTCGGGGGGTTGCTGCTGGTGGCGGAGCGGGTGGCGGCGCACCAGCGGCGGGTGGCGCACCTGACCTGGCAGGACGCGGTGACGATCGGGCTGGCGCAGGCGACGGCGCTGATCCCCGGCGTCTCGCGCTCGGGGGCGACGATCACGGCCGGGTTGTTCCAGGGGCTGCACCGGGCCGACGCGGCGCGCTTCTCGTTCCTGCTGGGGGCGCCGATCATCGGGGCGGCGGCGGCGAAGGGGCTGCTCGACGTGGTGCAGGCGGGGATGAGCCGGGGGGAGGCGGGGATCTTCGCGGCCGGGATCGTGACGTCGGGGGTGACCGGGTTCGCCGCGATCTGGGGGTTGCTCCGGTTCTTGCAGCGGCACGGGACGCGGGTCTTCGTCGTCTACCGCTTCGGGCTCGGGCTGCTGTTGCTCGGGTTGGTGGCGGCGGGGTTCCGGGGGTGAGCGAGGGTGAGGGCGGCGTCGGTCGAGTGGCGGGCCACCGGCAAGGCCGGAGGCCCTGGTCGCACCGTGGACGCCTGTTCAAGACAGAGCACGGGCGATCCTGGCGAGGCGGGGACGACCCAGACCCGGCCGCCCTGGGGTTCAGGGGCGAGGCGGGGGCGGGAGAACCTGCTCAAGCTGAGCCACGAGGACCGGGAGGTGCCGGGTCACCGTGTCCCAGACCGTCTCCTGGTCGAGATCGTCGTCGTCGTGGACGAGGACGTTCCGCATTCCCGTGATCTTGGCCCAGGGGATCGCCGGGTAAGCGGCCCGGGTTTCGGGCGCGACCCGGCGGGCGGCCTCGCCGACGATCTGGACGAGGCGCTCGAGGGCGAGTCGGAACACCTCGTCGGCCTCGAACCGGGCCTGATTCCCTTCCTGGGCGATCCTTTGGGCTCGCTGCGCCGCGTCGAGCATGTGTCCGAGGCGAACCCGATCCCGCTCCTCCGCCGTCGGCCTCCGTCGGCGAATACCGTCCGGGCGGAGGATGGGGAGCATCCCGCCGCGGTCGCGGTCGTACTGGACCTGGGCCTCGGCGAGGACGCGGTCGCGGACGCGCCGCGTGACCGACCCGAAGGTGAGGAGGTCGACTTCGTGCCCGAGCAGCCCGGCCAGTTCCTCCTGGATGTCGAAGCGGCGGAGACCGGGCTCGCGGCCAGGATCTCGTACTCGACCAGGACATCGACGTCGCTCTGGGGGCCGAAGGCATCGCGCAGGACCGAGCCGAAGAAAGCGAGGCGCCGGATGTGGTGCCGGCGGCAGAAGGCGGCCAGTGTCGCAGGTGAGACGGCGAGGGCCGGTCCTGGGGGCCGGCAGTGGGTCGCAGATTGGGAACGAGACATCACGACCTGCTCCCGACTCGGACGGCGAGCGCTCGTCGCCACTCCCTCAGATTGTGCCACGGTCGTCGAGGCCGGGGCGGCGGCGGGGGCGTGCAGGGCGTGGCGGACGGCCGAGTCGCCGGCGCGGCGGGCTCGACCGGGCAGAGGCGGAGCGCGCTCGCGCCGAGGACGGCGTCGGCCCGCTCCGGTCTCAGGGGGAAGTGGCTGGCGCGGCGGGGGCCGCGACTCATCCAGCGACCGGATTCCGGATAAGCTTTGCCGAGCAAGCCCCGGGCGGGGCAGGGGCCGTCGCCGGTCCTGGTCCGGTGCGGCGGACATTGGCGAACGCAGTCGGCGAAATGGCGGGCGCGGGGGTCGTGGGCGGGGCGGCGGGGCCGGCCGGGGAGCGGGGGATGACGGTTCTCGCGACGGCGGTGGGGGTGGGCCTGATCCTGCTGGCGCTGGTCGACATCTTCCTGACGGTGTTCAACCCCCTGACCCGCAGCGGCTCGCTCAGCCGGGGGATCGGTCGGGGGGTCTGGGCCTCAGCCCGGGCCGGAGCGCGCTGGCACCCGTCGCTGCTCGCCGTCGCCGGTCCGGCGGCAATGGTGACGATCGTGGCTAGCTGGGCCACCCTGCTCGCGGTCGGCTGGGCGCTGGTCTACTGGCCGTGGTTGCCGGAGGCGTTCCTGCTCCAAACCGGGCTCGACCCGGACGAGCACGGCGGGTTCCTGGAGGCGCTCTCCGTCTCGCTGACGACGCTGGCGACGCTGGGGTACGGCGACGTGACGCCGGCGCGGGCCTGGCTGCGCCTGCTGGCCCCGGTCCAGGCGCTGGTCGGGTTGGCGCTGGCGACGGCGGCGATCTCGTGGGTCCTCTCGACCTACCCGGTGCTGGCCCGGCGGCGGAGCTTGGCGCACGACGTGTGGCTGCTGCGGAAGGTTGAGGGGGTGGATGGGCTCCCCCCGCTGGCGCTCGACGAGTCGGCGGCGAGCGGGATGCTGGCCGATCTGGCGACCCGGCTGGTGGTGATCCGGGAGGATCTCGCCCAGTTCCCGATCACCTACTACTTCCGAGCCGACGACCCGCGCTCCGAGCTCTGCGTCGCGCTGCCGGCCCTAGCCGAGCTGGCGGGGGAAGCCGGGAACCCGGCCTGTCCGCCGGCGGTCCGCTACCAGGGGCGGTCCTCGGTCGGGCGGTGGCGACGCTGAGCGAGGACATCGCCTGCCGGTTCCTGCGTCGACCGGGGTTGGGGCAGGAGGAGGCGCTGGTCGCCTTTGCGGTCGACCACCGGTGCCGGGTCGGCGGGGGGGAGGGATGAGCTCGCGGGTCGGGGGCAGCCGAGCCGCCCCGGTGGTCCGTCCCTCGCGGCCTCTGGCGTTCCGTCGTTGCCTCGGGCGCCGCGCCGGGGGGGAGCGGCGGGCGCGGGAGTGGCGCGCTTCTGCCGGAAGGAGGACGGTCGCGGCGCTGTGATCGGGCGGGTGCGGCGGCCGGCGGGGTCGG
>JBBSNJ010000123.1:0-7442 GCA_038232775.1 Thermomicrobiales bacterium | reverse complement strand
CGCGCCCGCGCCGGCCGCGGACGATCCGGCGGTCGTCCGCGGCGGCGCCCTCTTCGCCGCCAACTGCGTCGCCTGCCACGGCGCCGGCGGCGCGGGGGAAGGCCCGGCCGCGGCCGGACTCGACGTGCCGCCGGCGGACCTGACCGCCCCCCACGCCCTCCTCCACCCCGACGAGGCCTACGCCGGCTGGATCGCCAACGGCATCAGCGGCAGCGCAATGCCGACCTTCGCCGACCGGCTCTCCGACCCCGAGATCGACGACGTCATCGCCTACGTTCGCTTTCTCCAGTCCGGTGCCGTGCCGGACGGCGGACTGGCCGCGATCGTGCCCGGCCCCGACGAGTGCACCCTCCCCCCGCGCACCCTCGATGGTCTCCGCCGGCTCGCCACGACGACGGACCCGGCCGCGGTCGAGACCCCGACGCCGGTGCCCGGCGGCAGGGTCGGGGCCACCCCGACCCTGCCGCCGGGCCAACCGACCGACCCCGCCACCGCCGACGCCCTGGCCGCCGCCGCCCGCCAGTTGGTCGCCTGCTCGAACGCGGGCGATGCGATGCGCCGCCTCGCGCTCTTCAGCGACGCCAACGTCCGCGCCGCCTACCCGAACGGTCCGACCGAGACCTTGGCGACGCTGGCCGCCACCCCGCTCGCGGTGCCGGAGGCGGAGCGGGTCGCGCTCCTCTCCGTGACCGACAGCCAGCTCCTGCCCGACGGTCGCGCCGTCGCCCGCGTCAGCATCGACAACCCGGGCGCCCACAACCACGGCCCCGTCGCGGGCACGACGCCGGTCCCCGGCGCCGCCATCCCCCCGCCCCAGCGGGCGGGCCACGATGCCGCCACCCTCGTCTTCGTCCGCGACGGCGACCGCTGGTTGATCGACGAGGTACGGCGCACCGTTCCGTCCCGGTGAGGTCCCGAACGGTGGGGATGGTCGTCGCCCGGTGCGTGTTCGCGGAGATGCGGCGCGAGCCCAGAAGCGAACGTCAACGACCCGGGCGTCGGGCGGGAGTGGACGACTCACCAGCGGCGCGCCGATCGTCCCCCCGTCCGGCGCCCCCTCGCGAGACGCCCCCCCGAGCGCTCGTTCGACACGAGCCCCGCGCTTCTTTCGTTCGCCAGGTCGAGGGAGCCACGATGCCGCAGAGCCCTGGTATCGAGACCAAACGCGCCGACCGTGCCGCCAGGCGCGCGGCCGCCCGCGCCGCGGACCAGCGGCGGCGCCTGCGACGCGGGTTGGGCATCGCCCTCCTGGTCGCCGTCGCCGCCGCCGGCGGGCTGATCTTCGCCAGCCGGTTCGGGGGGGCCGACGATCTCGTGGTCGCCGACTCCCTGCCCGCCTCCGTCCCGCGCGAGGGGCGGATCATGGGCGACCCGACCGCCCCGGTCACGCTCGTCGAGTGGGGAGACTACCAATGACCCGGCTGCGGCTACTTCGCCCGTGAGGTGGAGCCCCGGTTGGTCGACGACTACGTGGCGGGCGGCCGCCTCCAGTTGAAGTATCGCGACTACGCCTTCTTGGGCCAGCGTCCGGGGCCGGATGGTTCGATGCGGCAACCGAGCGAGGACGAGTCGATCCAGGCCGCGGCCGCGGCCGGCTGCGCCGCCGACCAGGGCGAGTTTTGGCGCTACCACGACAGCCTGTTCCTCAATCAGGAGGGGGAGAACCAAGGTGCCTTCGCGGCCGACCGGCTGGGCGCGATCGCGCGCGAGATCGGTCTCGATCCGGCCGCGTTCGACCGCTGCTTGGCCGACCCGGCGGCAGCGGAAGCGGTCGTCGCCTCCCGAACCGAAGGGGAGGCGCAGGGCGTGCGATCGACGCCCGCGTTCTTCGTCGATGGCCAGCGGGTCGAATGGTCCGATCCCTATCGCGACGTCAAGGCGGCGATCGACGCCGCCCTCGCCGGCGAGAGCGGCAGCGGGGAGTAGCCGATGGTGTCCCGGGCCGATTCATCGTCTCGCACGGTCCGCCGCCGCACCCGTCCCGGCCTCGCCGGCCCGGCGACGGGGCGCGACCAGTCGGTGGGAAGCGATCCCCGAGCGGGCCGCGCGGGCAGGGCGCCGGCGCTCGCTGGTCGGCCGTGAGCCGGCGCCGCTCGTTCCCGAGCCCAGCGAGGGGGGCCGATCAGGGTCGCTCCGTGCTTCAAGCCCAGCCTCCTGGCCCCGCTCGCGGGGGGCCAGCTTCCGAGAGCGACGAAACGGGCGACCCGGGACCGATTCGGCGCCCGCACGGCGGAGCGGCTCATCGCTCGTTGCCGCTCTGGTCGGTCTCGTCCTTCGTCCTAGCCCTGATCGGGAGCGGCATCGCCGGCTATCTGACCGCCGTCCACCTGGCCGGCGTTCCCCTGATCTGCGGCGAAGGCGGGGGCTGCCACGTCGTCCACGGGAGCCACTTCGCGACCCTCGGCGGGGAGCCGATCGCCCTGCTCCGGCTCGGCATGTATCTGGTGATTGCCGCACTTGTTCTGCTACGCTAGCTCCGGCCCGCCGCCGGGGCGGGGGCGACGATCGCGGCCTTCGCCGTGTCGGTGAGCGGCGCGATCTTCGCGGGCTGGCTCAGTGACCTCGAGCTGGCCGTGATTGATGCCGTCTGCCGCTGGTGCATCGCCTCGGCCGTCGTCACCCTTGGCCTCCTCGCGAGCGAGGGGATCGGGGTCGCCCGTCTGCTCGCGGTGCCGGTGTCGGGGGACGCCGCCGCGGCGGGACCGATCGGGCATGACTGGTCCGAACGTGGGCACCAAGCGCTCCCACCGGGGGTTGACGGCGGAGCGTGAACGGATCGGGAGAATGCGTCGTCGGTCGACGGCGGCGCCGATGGAGGGAAGGATGCGCAGTGGACTCCTCGCGCGGTGGGGATTGGTCGGCGTGCTGGCGTTGATGATCGCCGGACCGCTGGTGGGGGTGGCCGGGGCGAGCGGCGACTTCAACGGCGCCCGCTGGGCGACGGACGGACGGGGGCTCTCCCTCGACGTCGGCAGCGAGCTCGGCAACGGCTGGGGCCGCTACCTCCGGCGGGCCGCCAGCGAGTGGAGCCAGTCGAAGTTCGTCAAGCTCGACGTCGGCGGCAGCGGCGGCGGCTGTCAGATTGAGCGCGGCCGGGTCGAGGTCTGCAACGGGACCTACCGGAACGACAAGTGGCTCGGCCTGACGATCGCCGACATCGACAGCAACCGCCGCATCTACCGCGCCGTCGTCCTCATGAACGACCACTACTTCGACCAGCGCTACTACGACCGCTCCGACGCGAAGCGGCACACCATGTGCCAGGAGCTCGGCCACGCGATGGGGCTCGACCATCGCTACCGCAAGACCTGCATGAACGACCGCGAGATCTTCGGTCGTGCCTACGACTCGCCGAGCAAGGCCGACTATCGTCGTCTGGCAGACCTCTACGGCGGCGGTCCCCGCGCCGCGTCGCTCACCGTCGATGATCCCGCCGCTGGGGGCGCCGCGGCCGTGGAGACGGTCGACCCAGCCCTGGTCAAGGCCGCGGTCGCCGAGGTCGACGCCCGCGGCGAGGAGGCCACGACCGCGGTCGAGGATCTGGGCGGTGGCCGCAAACGAGTGATCCACGTCACCCGGCCGTAGCCTCAAACGGAATCTAGGCGATCGCTTTCGGTTCCACGAGACGCCGTTGTCTCGAGCCCGATTGAACCGTTGCCCTCCCGCAAGCGGGCCAGACTCCCCTCCCCCGCGCAGGGACAGGGGGAAGGGCGCCGGAGCTTTTTAGAACCCAGGCGAATGCTTCCGCCTCCAGAAAAAGGCCCTCATCCCCAGCCCGTGCGCGGGAGCGAGGAGACCTTCCACCGGCAGACAGCGAGGGTATTCGATCGTATTCCGCATTCTATGGAGTCCGGGCACCGTGGCGCTCTGGCAGCGGAAGGCTCGGCTCTCCTGCCGCAGCGGAAGAGCGGCCGGAGGTGATACCAGATACAGGTGAGTCGTAGGTGTTGGCCCGGCGGACCGCGACCACGCTCCCCTCTCCCGCGCACGGGACAGGGGCAAGGGGGCCGAGGGTGAGGGCCTCTCTCCGGGAAGCGGCACCGTTCACTCGGCTGCCGCATCACCCCGGAAGGCCCCAACGATCAGTCCGACCGGAAGCCGCTGGCGTTCAGCCGACCTCCGGACGAAAGCGGGGGCGGCAGGCTCGCGCCCACCGCCCCCGCTCCCTTCCCTCACCGTCTCGCTCCGTCGCCGGGCTTCACGGCCGCGGCGTCGTCCCCAAGCGGACGGCGACCCCCGAGTGGAGTTGTCGCTTAGGGTCGGATCTCGACCCGCATCCCCATCGGCGCCCAGCCGTATATCCAGTCGGCGACGTCCATCGGCAGGTTGATGCAGCCGTGGCTCATCGGGACGCCGAAGTTGTTGTGCCAGTAGGTGCCGTGGATGGCGTGCCCGCGGTCGGTGAAGTACATCACGTCCGGCACCTCCGGCACGTTGTAGTACTCTCCGCCGAGCACCCCCTCCATGTCCTGTACCGGCAGCTTCGAGTTGACGAAGAAGGTCCCAGTCGGAGTCTCGAAGCTCTCCTTGCCGGTGCTCAGGTAGCCTTCCCAGAGGACGACGTCCCCCTGCCGCGCCCAACCGTACTGCTGTCCAATGCTGACCTCGAACCACCGCTCCGCGTTCGGATCGAGGACCACGCCCGGATCGGACGCGCCCGCGGTCGGCACCGGCGTCGGCGGCGGTGGCGGGACGAAGAGCTCTTCGCTGTAGGCAGGCAGATCTCCCTGCCCGACCGGAGCGGTGTCCAGCCCGAACCGGGCGGCCATCACCTCGCCGATCGGCACCAGGTAGGGACTTCCGCCTGGCTCCTGGACGAGCTTGCCCCGCTCGAAGACCTGGGCCGTCACGCCCTCGGCCTGGAACTGCTCGGTCAGCGGATTGCCGAGGTAGCTCGCCTCGCCGGTCGCTTCCCAGAACGCCTTGAACGGCCCGGCCACGCCGTGCCCCGTCTCGGGCACGAAACGCCACTCCGCACCGTCTGCCTCGACCATGGCGGGTTCGAGCGGGAGCCAGGCGCGCGCGATGGCGGCCGCCTCGCCGACGGCGGACGCTTGTCCGGGGCGCGGGGCGCTCTCGCGGCGGAGCACGTAGGGCCGGGCCTCGGCCCCGAGATCGCCGAAGTGGACGACGTTGCCCCCCGGATCGTCGGGCACGTACTCGAAGCGGCCGTAAGCGTAGTACTGAACGAGGCGACCGTCCTGCTCGATCTCGGGAGTGATCGGGTTGCCCCAGGAGAGGGCGCCACCCCAGGCCCGCCAGACGTCGAGGAAGACCCCGTCGACGCTCTGCCCGGTCTCCGGGATGTAGACGGTCCGCGGCGGCGCCCAGTCGAGGTCGGGCGTACCGGCGGCGGCCGACGGCGGCGGGGCGACGGCGACGCTCTCGTCGAGCTCGGGCGCCGCGACATCGAGCGAAGGCGCTTCCTCGAGATCGACGGAGGCATCGTCGCCGAACTGCGTTCCGGGATCGAGGACCACCTCGTCGGCGGCGACGGCCTCGCCCGCCGTCGGATCGAGCGAGACGTCCCCCTCATCCCCGGCAGCCGGCACGATCGCCGGCGACTCCTCCTGGGCGACCGCCGGGAGCGGCGCCAAGAGTGGCGCCGCGCTCAGCAGCAGGAGCAGCGCGAGCAACGCAGACCCCCGCGCCCAACTCCACGACGACACCCGTGTCTGCCGCCGTGCCCGACCCCGGCCGACCCTACCCCAGTCCGGTTTCATTGGTCGTTTCTCCATCTGTCGCGCCCACTCGCGGGTCATCGAGCGTCCACATTCCCGCATCGGTTCGGGGGCCGACGATCCCAGAACGCATCGCCGCCAACCGCCGTTTCGGCGGCTTCGGTCTACCGCCGCCGCGTCAACGAACGCCGAATGCAGCATAGCGGAGCGAGAACCTCCCCGCAATGGGTCGCACGTGTACGGACATAGGAGAAGCGGGGGATAATCGTTTCGCCCCACCCTGCTATCTCTATCTTGACAGCAAGTCACACAATGCCTTGAGCAATGGTAAACGGCACCGGTCGTTTCACCGTGAACCATCTGCTCAATCGCGCACCGATCGAGGCAGCCGAGGCTGGGCGATCGAGCGATTGCGGCCCCGAAACCGAAACGCGTTTTATGCTCGCGCTGCCTCCGCGGCCGCCACCCCACACCGCTCATCCAGCACGTGGCAAGAGAGCTGGCCCGAGGCCACGGAGTGGCTTTGTGGGCCACGGACGCTCTGAGGTCGACGGGCGCAGGAAGCACCGCCCCGACAACTGGCCGCGGCCGGTCAGCTTCGTGGCAACCCGGTCCAAGGATTCCGTTTGAACGGTTCCGCTCACCAATGCGGGATGCCCTGCCCTTTCCCGCGCACCCGGAGAGGGGCCGCGGGTGAGGGCCGCGCTCCGGCAACCGGAAGCGATCCCCCGGACTTCTTACCAACCACCGGGCAACGCGTCCCCTTCGAGCGCGAAGTCGAGGCTGAGGTCGAGGGCGGGAGCGGAATGGGTCAAAGCCCCGACCGAGATTAGATCGACGCCCGTCTCGGCCACGGCGCGGACCGTCGCCAGCGAGACGCCGCCGGAGGCCTCCAGCAGGGCGCGGCCGGCGGTCTGGGCGACGGCGAGGCGGAGCGTCGCGAGGTCCATGTTGTCAAGCAGGACGATGTCGGCCTCCGCCGCCAGCGCCTCGGCCAACTCGTCCAAGGTCGTCACCTCGACCTCGATCCGGAGCGGATGGGGAGCGCGCTCGCGGGCGAGGCGCACGGCGCGAGCGACCCGCTCGGGCCCATGCCCACCGACGGCGGCGAGGTGATTGTCCTTGATCAAGACGCCGTCGGTCAGATTGAAGCGGTGGTTGCGTCCTCCCCCGTCGCGAACAGCCACCTTCTCGAGCTGGCGGAGACCGGGGGTCGTCTTGCGGGTGTCGACGATCCGGGCGCCCGTGCCAGTGACCGCGGCGACGTAGCGCGCCGTCAGCGTCGCGACGCCGGAGAGGCGCTGGAGGAAGTTCAGGGCGACCCGCTCGGCGGCGAGCAGGCTCCGCGCCGACCCCTCGATCGCGGCGACGATCTCCCCGGGGGCCACCCGCTGCCCGTCTGCGGCGCGGGCTTCGAAGCGCACGGCCGGATCGACCCGGTGGAAGACGGCTGCGGCGACTCCCAGGCCGGAGAGCACCCCGTCGGCCTTGGCGACGATCGTCCCGCGGGCGCGGGCGGCGGCGGAGATCGTGGTCTCGGTCGTGACGTCGCCGCCGCCGAGATCCTCCACTAGGGCGAGATCGACGATCGCCTCCCAGGCGGTGCCGGCGGGGGTGGGGAGCGGTCGCTTCACGGGACGGTCTCGACACGGCGGCTAGGCACGGCGGCGCTGGCGGCCGGCGCGTGCCAACCGAGGCGGTAGCGGGGCGAGCCGTCCGCGGCGCGGCGCTTGCCGACGAGCTTGAACCCCACGGCGCGGT
>JBBSNJ010000122.1:0-7473 GCA_038232775.1 Thermomicrobiales bacterium | reverse complement strand
TCCGGGACCGCCCCCTCGTGGTTGACGAGGAAGCACGTCACTCCGGCCGCCGCGTAGTTTCGGGCGAGTCGCAGGCTGTCCTCGACCGCGAACGCGACCCCGTGCTGGAGCGCCACCGCTGCCTTCAAGTCCGCGTACAGCACCTCGCAGGGCGGGAAGCCGTGACGCCGCAGCCACCCTTCGGTCATCACGGCCGACCGCTCCGGCCGCGCCGTCACGATCTTGACGTTGTCCGAACCCAGCAGACCGACCACCCGTGACAAGAAGGCCGCCCCGTCGGCGGCCGGCCGCAAGCCAGAGGCGGGACCATCGGCACCGTAGACCCAGTCCCGGACCGCGACCGGCACGTTCAATCCAGCGGAGTCGACAAAGGCGCTCTCCGGGAGCGGCACGCCGAACCGGGCGGACGCGGCCGCCGCCAGCGGCCGGGGATGCTCGGTCAGGACTCCATCGAGGTCAACCGCCAGCTTCATCCGCCCCTCGCCGGCGACGACCTCGGTCTCGATCACGGCCTGCAACGCGCTTCCCTTCCTTCAGCCCGACGATACCCAACCACGGCCCCATCCCCGACCTCAGCGGCGGGCACGCCGGACGGCCGCGCCGTCCCGGCACGGCGGCGTCCGGCACCTTCTCCGACGTCGGAGTCGATGCCGGAGCGTAGCACCCCCCGCGGCGGCCCTTCAACACTCGCCCCCAAACGGGGTGGCGCTGCGCTTGCCTCCTCCGGAGCGCCTCCGGCGGAGCGCTTCGTGCCCCCGCTCCTCATCCCGACCAGTCGCGGCGCCGGCCCGCGCCGCACCGGTGGGGTAGGGGGCCAGGGCGTCGGGCGGCGCGGGCGGGCGAGAAGGCCCCAGCGGAGCCTTGGACCAGCTTGACAGTCGGCGCCCCCTCCCCCACGATCGCCCTCCCGACCCGTCTGGTCCGGCGGCACGACCAGCCCAGCGAGAGGAGTCGACCATGACAGACCCGAAAGACAGCGACAGCGGCTCGATCACCGCCCGCGGCGCGATCGCCCGCGAGGTCGGACAACCGGCCACCATTGAAGAGTTCACGATCGACCCACCCGGTCCCGGCGAAGCCCTCGTCCGCCTCCTCGCCAGCGGCGTCTGCCACACCGATCTCTCGGCCAAGAACGGCGTCTTCGGCGACAGCTTCTTCCCCGTCCTGCTCGGCCACGAGGGGAGCGGCGTCGTCGAGCGCGTGGGCGACGGCGTCACCAACGTCGCCCCCGGCGACCACGTCATCCTGGCCTGGCGCGCCCCCTGCGGCGTCTGCCGCTTCTGCCGCGCCGGCCAGCTCCACCTCTGCGCCAACTCGCTCAACGCCGAACCGCGGATGCGGACCATGGACGGTCAGACCCTGACCCCGGTCCTCGGTATCGGCACCTTCTGCACCCACACCGTCGTCCACTCCAAGCAGTGCATCCCCTACCCGGCCGAGCTTCCCCCGGAGCCGATGTGCCTGATCGGCTGCGGCGTCATGACCGGCGTCGGCGCCGCGCTCTACACGGCCGGCGTCCGCCCCGGCTCCTCGGTCGCCGTCTTCGGCTGCGGCGGTGTTGGCGACTCCGCGATCATGGGCGCCAAGCTGGCCGGCGCGACCACGATCATCGGCGTCGACGTCGATCCGCGAAAGCTCGCCTGGGCGAAGGAATTCGGCGCCACCCACACCGTCGACGCCCGCGACGGCGACCCCGTCGCCAAGATCAAGGAGTTGACCGGCGGCTTCGGGGTCAACTACGCGTTCGAAGCCGCCGGCCGCCCCGAGACGACCCGGCAGGCGATCTTCAGCCGCGATCTAGCCGGGACCTGCGTCATCATCGGCGTCGCCGGTCCCCAGTCGACCCTGACCGAGCTCCCCCTCGGCCAGTTCTTCGACCTCGGCGGCGCGACCAAACCCTCCTGGTACGGCGACTGCCTGCCGACCCGCGACTTCCCCCTCCTCGCCGCCTGGTACCAGCAGGGACGCCTCGACCTCGACCGGGTCGTCACCCGCATCATCTCCCTCGACGATGCCGAGGAAGGCTTCCACGCCATGGAGCGCGGCGAGACGCTCCGCTCGGTCATCCGCCTCTGATCCCGACTCCACAGGCCGGCAAGGTGGGCCGTTGGGACGGAAGTTCGGGACGTGCGGCGTCTGGGACATCGCTTCTGGCGCCCCGGAGAACCTCCCCCGCCCCCGGCCTCTCTCCCGCGCATGGGAAAGGTGCCGAGCTCGTAGGAACTCCGGGGGATGGCCTCGGCTACCCAAAGGAAGGCCCTCACCCCCGGCCCCTTTCCCGTGCACGGGGGAGGGGAGCAAGGCCGGCATCCGACAGCGGAACAGTTCAACCGAAGTTCGTATCGGGCCCTCGGGGGGGGGGAATCCCTCACGCGCTCTGTTCTCCGTCTTCCCGCGCCTGCCGTTGCAGCTCGAAGAGGGTCGTGATCGCCTCCAACGGCGAGAGCGCCTCGATGTCCAACTCCTTGAGCGCCTCGACCACGGGTACTGGCTGCCCGAAGAATGTCAGCTGAAAGGTCGGCCCTCCGTCCGCCGGCTCCCGCATCGCCGACCGTCGCCTCCACCGTTCCCCCCCCTCGGCTCCCTCGCCCGGTCCTTCCAGCTCGGCCAAAATCTCGCGCGCCCGCCGCACGATCGCCCGCGGTACGCCGGCGATCGCGGCCACGTGCAGCCCATACGACCGGTCGGCCCCGCCTGGCACCACCTGCCGCAGGAAGACGATCCGCTCGCCGTCTTCAAGGACATCCATTTTCGCGCAGCGGACCCGCGGCAGCACCCCCGCGAGCTCGGTCAGCTCGTGGTAGTGGGTCGCGAAGAGCGTCCGGCAGCCGAGCCGCGGCGCGTTGTGCAGGTGCTCGACGACCGCCCGCGCGATCGCCAGCCCGTCGTAGGTCGATGTCCCGCGCCCGATCTCGTCCAGCACCACCAGGCTGCGGCGAGACGCGTGGTGGAGGATGTTGGCCGTCTCCAGCATCTCGACCATGAACGTCGATTGCCCGGTCGAGATGTCGTCCTGGGCCCCGATCCGGGTGAAGATCCGGTCGACCAAGCCGATCCGCGCCCGCTTCGCCGGTACGAACGACCCGATCTGCGCCAGCAGCACGATCAGCGCGACTTGACGTAACCAACTGCTCTTGCCGGCCATGTTCGGCCCGGTCAGGATCGTGATTTGGGCCCCGTCGGCCTCGAGGAGGGCGTCGTTCGGGACGTACTCGCCACGCGGCAGGAGCGTCTCCAGTGTCGGGTGCCGGCCGGCCGCGACGTCGATCACCCCGCTGTCGTCCAACTCCGGCCGGACGTAGTCGCGCTGGACGGCGACCTCGGCCAGCGTCGCCACCAGATCGAGGCCCGCCACCGCCTGCGCCGCCGCCAGCAGCCGCGCCGCCGCCGCCGCCACCTGGCCGACCACCCGCCGATAGACGTCCGCCTCCAACCCGGCCAACGTCTCCTGCGCGGTGAGGACGACCGTCTCGTACTCCTTCAGGCGGGGCGTGAAGTAGCGGGTCGCGTTCGCCAGCGTCTGCTTCGGCAGGTAGTCGGGCGGCAGCGCCGGATCGGCGGGGCGCCCCGCGGCGGCGGTCGCCCGATCCCGCTCGGCCGCCGCCAGCGCCGCCGCCGTTATCTCCAGGTAGTAGCCGAAGACCTTGTTGTAGCCGACCTTGAGCGACCGGATGCCTGTCCGCTCCCGCTCCGTACGCTCGAGCCCGGCGATCCACTCCCGTGCCTCCCGCGCCCGGAGCTGGTGGCCGTCCAGCTCCGGCGCGAAGCCGGGCCGAATCGCGCTCCCCTTGCCCAAGACCGCCGGTGGATCCTCGGCCAGCGCCGCTTCCAGCAGCGCCCGGACCTCGGCACAGGCTGGGAGCGCGGTGGCGAGCTCGACCCCCGCCGTCGTCTCTCCGGCCGCCCCCGCCACCGCAGGCAACGCCGCCAACGACGCCCGCAGCGCCCCGAGCTCCCGCGGCGGTGGCGCGCCCATCACGGCTCGGTTCACCATCCGTTCGATGTCTCCCACCGCTCCCAGCGCCTGGCGCAGCTCGGCCCGCCCCAGCGCGTCGCCGTGGAAACGCGCCACCGCCGCTTGCCGCTCCCTGAGCGCCCCCAGGTCGAGCAGCGGTCGTCCCAGCCAGGCGCGAAGCAGCCGCGCTCCCATCGGCGTCCGGGTTTGGTCGAGCACCGCCACCAAGCTGTGGCGCCGGTCGCCGCGCCCGCTCTCGAGCAGCTCCAGGTTGCGGCGGGTCTGCGCATCGAGGGCCATGAATCCCTCGACCTCGTAGCAGCCGAGCGCTGAGATTTGGTCCAGCCCTGCCAGCTGCGTTTCGGTCAGATAGGCTAACAGCCCGCCTGCCGCCCGGACCGCCAGCGGCTTGCCGCCGAGCCCGAAGCCGTCGAGCGACTCCACCCCGAAGTGGCGCCGCAGCGCCTCGTCGGCTCGGTCGCGCCGCCAGCGCCACGCTTCGGTCGGCGACCGCGTCACCCCCTCCGGCAGCCAATCGGCGACCGGGATCGCACCCTCCTCGATCAGTTCGGCCGGCAGCACCACTTCCGCCGGTCCCAGGCGAAGCAGCTCCCGCCCCGCCGCCAGCAGCGCTTCTTCGGTCGATCCGGTCGCCACCTCGGTCGCCGCGAACTCCCCGGTCGTGACGTCGGCATAGGCGACCCCGACCCGCTTCTCGTCGATCACCACGGCCGCGATGAAGTTGTTCCGTCCGGCCTCGAGCAGCGCCGGGTCGGTGACGGTGCCGGGGGTGACGACCCGCGTCACCTCCCGCTCGACCAATCCCCGCCCCTTGGCTACTTCCCCGATCTGCTCGCAGACCGCCACCTTGTGCCCGGCCGCGATCAAGCGGGCGATGTGCCCCTCCGCCGCGTGGTGCGGGATGCCGGCCATCGGCACCCGTTGCCCCTTCCCCATCTCCCGCCCGGTGAGGACGATGTCGAGGGTCGCCGCCGCGATCTCGGCGTCCTCGTCGAACGTCTCGTAGAAGTCCCCCAGCCGGAAGAGCAGAATCGTGTCCGGGAAACGCCGCTTGATCTGGAGATACTGCCGCCGCAGGGGCACGACCGCGGTCGGGGTGGATGCGTCCCCTGCCGGCGTCTTGGCGAGCCGGAGCGGGTGGCGCACCGTCGCCTCCGCCTGCTGCTCCTCGCGCCGCCCCCACGCTCCACTGCTCACCTGGCGGTCTCCTCCAGCAGCCCGGACGCTACGTCCCGCCCCGGGCTTCCCCCGGTGCGACCGGGGCGGCGCGGCACGACTCGATCGACTGGGCGGGGACCAGAATGGCGGAAGCCTACGCCACCCCATCGAGCCCGGCAACCGGGCGAAGGCCGGTAGCCGGGCGGCGCGGTCGGTACCGTTCGGGTAGGATGCCGGGACCGCCCGTCGCGCTGGCGGCGCCGAACAGGAGGGGGAACACTGATGGCCAAGTTCGCGGTGACACTGACGTTCGGGGATGAGGCACCACGTCTGGCCACTCGGCCCCGCCACCGCGAGTACCTCGAGCGCTTGCTGCGGGAGGGGAAGCTCCACGAGTCGGGGCCGTGGGTCGACGACAGCGGCGCCCTCATCGTCTACGAGGCGGCCGACGAGGCCGAGGCCCGCGCCCTGCTCGTCGCCGACCCTTATAGTCAGACCGAGGGCATCATCGCCAGCTCCCAGATCAACGAGTGGAACGTCGTCTTTTCCGCCGACCGCTGAGGCCGCCGCGCCGGCGCGAGGGGTCGCCAGGAGAAGGTGCGGTGATCGACCTGCCGGCCATTCGGTCCCGCCTTGATGCGGCCGTTGAAGCCACCATGCGGCAAGACGGGACGCCCGGTCTGGCGATCGCCCTCACCGACCGCGAGCGGCTGCTCATGGTCGGCACCTACGGCTTCGCCGATCTCGCGGCTAGGACGCCCGTCCGGCCCGAGACCCTCTTCGAGATCGGGTCGATCTCAAAGTCGTTCCTCGCCATCATCCTGCTCCAGATGGCCGAGGCCGGCGCCGTCGACCTCCGCGCCCCCGTCACGCGCTACCTTCCCTGGTTCGCGGTCCAATCGGACTACGCGCCGATCACGCTCCACCACTTGCTGACCCACACCGCCGGCATCATCGCCGGCACCGACTTCTCCCCCGACGCCCGAGCCGAAGTCTGGGCGCTGCGGCTGACCGAAACGGGCGGTCCCCCGGGCCAGCGGTTTCACTACTCCAACGTCGGCTACAAAGCGCTCGGCCTGGTCGTTTCCGCGGTCACTGGCACGCCCTACCCGAGGCTGGTTCGAGACCGGATTCTCGACCCTCTCGGCATGGCTGACAGCGTACCGGCCATCACCCACGCAGTTCGTCACCGTCTGGCCGTCCCCTACGGCCAGGCCGCCGACGATCTCCCCCGTCGCGCCGACCTGCCGCTTGCCCCGGCGACCTGGCTCGAGACCGAGTCCGCCGACGGCAGCATCGCCGCGACCCCGGCCGACCTCGCGGCCTACCTGCGCCACTTCCTCGACGGCGGACAGGCTCCGGCCGGCCGGCTGCTCACGCCGGAGAGCTTCGAACTCCTCGTCCGACCGCCGATCCCGACCGGAGAGAGCGACACCTACGGCTACGGGCTGGTGGCCTCCAACGTGGACGGCCGGGCGCGGCTCGCCCACGGTGGCGGGATGGTCGGCCACTACGCCCACCTGGTCGGCGACCTCGACGCCGGTCTCGGTGCCGTCGCCTTCGTCAACGGTCCCGGCCACCCCGGTGCCCTCGCCCGTGACGCCCTCGATCTTCTGGTCGCGGCCCAGGAGGGGCGCCCCCTACCGGACTTCGCCCCCGAAGCACCAGGGGGGAACGGCCGCGATCCGGCGGAGTTCGCGGGGAAGTACCACGGCCAGGCCGGATCGATCGCGGTCGTTGCGGAGAACGACGCGCTCACGCTCGTGACGCCCTCCGGCGCCGCGCTCCCGCTTCTCCCCGCGGATGAGGACGCCTTCGCCGTCCACCACCCGGAGTTCTCCCGCTTCCTCCTCCGCTTCGGCCGCGACGACCTGGGCCCGGTCGAGGTTTGGCACGGCGGCGACTGGTACGCCGCCGAACGCTACGCCGGATCGACGCGTTATGATGTGCCGGACGCGTGGCGAGCCTTCCCTGGACACTACCGATCCCACAACCCCTGGGCGACGAACTTCCGCGTCCTGCTCAGGAAGGGCCAGCTCTGGCTTGCGTTGCCCGGCGGCGACGCGGACGGCATCGGGGACGAGGAGCCGCTCCTTCCCGTGGGCGACCCCGACGCGGCACTCTTCCGTATTGGTGAGGACACGGCCTCGCCGGAGCGGCTCCGCTTCGACACGGTCGTCGGGGGCGAAGCGCTCCGGGCGAACCTCTCCGGCTGCGACTACTACCGATTCTTCACGCCCTAGCCGGCCGTCGTGTCCGGTTGCCGATAGAATAGTTTTGAGAACCGCGGCTCACCGCTGGCGCCACGGTTCCTGCCGTCTCTCCCCGGCCTTTCCCCG
>JBBSNJ010000121.1:0-7497 GCA_038232775.1 Thermomicrobiales bacterium | reverse complement strand
TCCGTGTCACCCCTGAGCGCTCTCCACCCTCGACCCGCCCCCCCCAGACAACCCGCTTGCGGTCGCCGGTAGCGTCATCCCGAGGCAGTCCACGAGCGAACCCCCCCCCCACGCCCTCACTCCCCGCGAAGCGCGGGCCGCAACCGCGCTCTTCGAGTGCCTCTTCCCGGCCGACGCCGCCGGCCCCGGCGCCGCCGAGATCGGCGCCCTCGCCTACCTCGATCGCGCCCTCGCCGGTCCCTACCGCCACCACCTCGGCACCTACCGCCTCGCCCTGGCCGCCCTCGACCGCGCCGCCCAAGCCCGCGCCGGCACCCCGTTCGCCGACGCCCCCATCGGCGACCAGGACGCCCTCCTCGTCGCTCTTGAGCAGGGCTGCGTCGACGACTGGGTCCTCCCCGATCAGCAGACCTTCTTCGAGCTCGCCCGCGCCCACCTCCAGGAAGGACTCTTCGCCGACCCCGCCCACGGCGGCAACCGCGAGAAGCTTGGCTGGCGCGTCCTCGGCCACCCCGGCGTCTGGCTCGCCAACTCGCCGGCGGAGAACCTCTCGCCAGAGCAGGTCACGAAGGGCGGCGTCGTCCAGGCCCTGGCCGACGTCCGCGACGAGCTGGCGGCGATCAGCCGCTCCCCGGTCGCCCGCCGCCTCGACCCCGCCGCCCTCCCCGACTACGACCCGCAGCGCGGCGCCGCCCCGCCCGCGCCCCGCGCCGACGTCCTCCTCGTCGGCATGGGCGGGGTCGGCGGTTTTCTGGCCCCGATCTTGACTCAGGCCGGTCTCCAGGTCGTCGGCCTCGAAGCCGGCCCCTGGCGCGCCCTCGACGAGTACGTCCCCGACGAGCTGAGCGCCACCTACTACTGCCGGGGCGAGCTCGGCCCCAAGTTCCTCGACGAGATTCCCCGCTGGCGCCGCGACGAAGGGGAGCCGACCCGCGAGCTGACCTTCTCCCTCGGCCGGATGATGAACGGCGTCGGCGGCTCGATCGTCCACTATGGCGGCTGGCTGCGCCGCTTCCACCCCCACCACCTCCGTCTCCGCTCCCATATCGGCGAGCACTGGGGCGAGCGCGCCATCCCCGACGGCTGCACCGTCGCCGACTGGCCGGTCGGCTACGACGAGCTGGAACCGTTCTTCACCCACGCCGAGCAGATGATCGGCGTCACCGGCGACGGCCAGAACCCGTTCGTCCCCCGCTCTGCCCCGGAGCCGCTCCCCGCCCCCCGACCTTTCCGCATGGGGGAGCTCTTCTCGCGGGCCGCCGAGGAGCTCGGGCTCCACCCCCACATGGCCCCGATCGGGATGACCACCCGGCCGTACCACGATCTGCCGGAGATGACCTACACCGCCTGGAACAACGGCTTCGGCGCCTGGACCGGCGACAAGTGGCACCCCGCGCTGACCAGCGTCCCGGACGCGCTCGCCACTGGCAACCTCGACCTCCGGACCGGCTGCCGCGCCCTGCGCGTCCTGACCGACGGCGACGGTCGAGCCCGCGGCGTCGAGTACGTGGACCCGCTCGGCCAGATCAAGGTCCAGGAGGCTGACACCGTCATTCTTTGCGCCTACACCTTCGAGAACGTCCGCCTCCTCTTCCTCTCCGCCGACGCCAAGCACCCCGCCGGCCTCGGCAACAATCGGGGGCAACTCGGCCGGCACTACATGACCAAGCAGTTCCCCCACGTCGATGGCTTCTTCCCCGACACCGTCTTCAACCGCCACACCGGCCCCGCCGCCCAGGCCGTCGTCTGCGACGACTACCTCGCCGCCGACTTCGACGCCTTCGCCCACGGCTTCTTGGGCGGGTCCACCCTCGGCGCCGAGAACCAGTTCCTCCCGATTCAGATCGCCCGCGAGTCGCTCCCGCCCGACGTCCCCCGCTGGGGCTCCGGCTACAAGGCACACCTCAAACAGTGGCAGCACCTCGGCGTCGTCCGGATGCAGCCCGAAGCCCTCTCCTACGAGCGCAACTTCCTCGATCTCGACCCCCGCCACCGCGACCGCTCCGGCCTCGGCCTCCCGGTGGTCCGCGTCACCTACGACCTCCGCTCCAACGAGCGCCGCCAAGCCGACTTCTTCGAGACCAAGTGCGAGGAGATCCTCCGCGCGATGGGCGCCACCAAGACCTGGCGCGGCCCCTCCTTCACCGGCGCCGGCTCCTCCCACGACCTCGGCGGCTGCCGCACCGCCGACGACCCGGCCGCCGGCGTCGTCGACCGCGGTCTCCGCGTCCACGACACCCCCGGCCTCTACGTCTTCTCCGGCGCCGTCCTTCCAACCTGTCCCGGCATCAACCCGACGCTCAGCCTCTGGGCGCTCTGCCTCCACGCCGCTGACGCCCTCCTCGCCCGCCTCTCGGCCGGGGGAGAACGGTGAGCCACCGGCCGAGGTGAAAGCAACGTTGATCGGGACGGCGCTGAAACCACCCAAACTCGGCGAGAGCCAAAGAAAGGTCGGGCATGACGGTGGATGCTGACCCTGGCGATCGCCCTTTCGAGACTCGCGGATATCCCAGGACTATCGATCAAGGAGCAAGGGGCAGCGCCAGTTCCTCCACTCTCCCGCATAAGGACAAGCCGGTGGAAGCCCGCTTGGACTCGAGTCGAAGGATCTTGCCCAAAGCGGATCAGACCAGGCCCGTTCCAAGCGGAGCCAACGGGGTCATACTCAATCCGGCTAGACCATTCCACCCACGAGAGAGGGGTCGGGGGCGAGGACTACTTTCCGGGAACCGGAAGCGATCACCCGGAGTCCGTGCGGGTTCCACAGCTGGACCTCCACCTTCAAGAGGGAACTCCCCCCATGACCACCTCCGACCTCCGTGTCCAGCTCATGGTCGACGGCGCCCTTGCCTCCATCACCCTCGACCGCCCCGACAAACTCAACGCCCTCGACCCCGCCATGCTCCGAACCCTCGACGCCCATCTTGACGCCATCGACCGCGACCCCGACCTCCGCGTCGTCATCGTTACCGCCAGCGGCGATCGCGCCTTCTGCGTCGGTGCCGACATTAACGCCTGGTCCGCGCTCGACCCCCTCGACATGTGGCGGGCCTGGATCCGCGACGGCCACCGCGTCTTCGATCGCCTGGCCGCCCTCCGCCAGCCGACGATCGCCGCCCTCAACGGCCTCGCCTTCGGCGGCGGTCTCGAGCTCGCCCTCGCCTGCGATCTCCGCCTCGCCGTCCCCGCCGCCGATCTGGCCCTGCCCGAGACCAAGATCGGGACCCTCCCCGGCTGGGGCGGCACCCGCCGCCTGCCGGCGCTGGTCGGCCCCGCCCGCGCCAAGCAGCTCGTCTTCACCGGCGCCCGCCTCGCCGCCGCCGACGCCGAGCGCTGGGGCCTGGTCAACGAGCTCGTCCCCCCCGATCAGCTCCTCCCCCGTGCCCATGCGCTCGCCCTCGAGATCGTCGCCAACGCCCCCGTCGCCGTCCAGCTCGCCAAGCAGGCGATCGACGGCGGCCCCGTCGGACTGGAAGCCGTCGCCGGCGCCCTCGCTGCCACGACCGACGACGGCCGCGAGGGGATCGCCGCCTTCCGCGAGAAACGCCCGCCCCGCTTCAACGGGCATTGACCGCTCCCCCCCGCTGGCCGCTCCCCGACCGCGCGGCGGGACGACCGGCGGTATCGACAGCCACCGCCGGCGCGGCATTGGTCGCTCAGGGCACCGACGCCCGGCCACTTCCCGCGCAGACTCCGAAGCCGGTAGAATGCCGGCCTGCGGCCAGACCCCGCCCGGCGTCTGCCCACGCTCGCCCGCCCAGAGGAGGAGTCCCCAATGGTCCTCAGCAAGTACGTCGGCGCCGAGGTGCGCCGCAAAGAAGACCCCCGCCTGATCACCGGCTCGGGGCTGTACGTCGACGACGTCCGCCTCCCCGGCATGCTCTACGCCGGCGTCGTCCGCAGCCCCGAGCCGCACGCCGAGATCGCCAGCATCGACGCCTCGGCCGCGCTCGCGATGCCGGGCGTCGTCGCCGTCTACACCGGCGACGAGTTGGCCGAGTTCTGCGGTTCCCTCGCCGGCGGCAGCGGCGAAGGCGCCTCGGGGGAGCAGGCCGACTACGACCAGGACGAAGAGGCGGGCATCCAGTCGCCCCCGATCTGGCCCATCGCCCGCGGCAAGGTCCGTTACGTCGGCGAGCCGGTGGCCGTCGTCGTCGCCGAGTCCCGCTACCAGGCCGAGGACGCCGTCGACGGGGTCGACGTCACCTATTCGTCCCTCCCCAGCACCACCAACCCCGAGCAGGCGATGGCCGACGGCGCTCCCAAGCTCTACCCGAATGTTCGCAACAACATTGGCGCCCGCTTCGACCACGACCACGGCGACATCGACGCCGCCTTCGCCGGCGCCCCGGTCACCGCTTCGGCCCGCATCCGCTCCCAGCGCCTCGCCGGGGTGCCGATGGAGACCCGCGGCGTCGCCGCCGCCCCCGACCTGGTGACCCAGGGGATCACGGTCTGGACCTCGACCCAGGCTCCCCACTGGAACCGCAACGACCTGGCCGGCGCCCTCGACCTGGCGGTCACCAAGGTCCGCGTCATCGCCCCCGAGGTCGGCGGCGGGTTCGGCGTCAAGATCGGGTCGTACCAGGAGGACTTCATCGTCGCCGCCATCGCCAACAAGTTGAAGCGACCGCTCAAGTGGATCGAGACCCGGAGCGAGAACTTCCTCGCTACCCACCACGGTCGCGACCAGTGGGCCGACGTCGAAGTCGCCGGCGACGCCAATGGACGGATCCGGGGTCTCAAGGTCAGCGTTGTCCAGGACCTCGGCGCCTACCCGAAGGCGACCGACCTGCCGGTGCTGACCGGCCGCCTCGCCGCCGGCTGCTACGATCTCCCCGCCCTCCAGTTCCGCTCGGTCAGCGTCTACACCAACACGATGGCGATCGGCGCCTACCGCGGCGCCGGCCGGCCCGAGGCCGCCTACTACGTCGAGCGGGCGATCGACCTCCTGGCCGACGCCTCCGGCGTCGATCCGGCCGAGGTCCGGCGCATCAACTTCATCCCCAAGTTCGAGGGGGGCTACGTCACCGCCGCCGGCGAGAACTACGACAGCGGCAACTACGAGCCGACCCTCGACCGCGCCCTCGAGCTCTCCGGCTACGCTGACTTCCGCCGCGAGCAAGCCGCCGCCCGCCAGCAGGGCCGCTACCTCGGCATCGGACTCGCCTCCTACGTCGAGATCTGCGGTTTCGGCCCCTACGAGAGCGCGTCGGTCCGGGTCGAGCCGAACGGCGATGTCTCCGCCTACACCGGCACCTCCCCCCACGGTCAGGGCTTGGAAACCTCCTTCGCCCAGTTGATCGCCGACGGCCTCAGCGCCGACTTCGACCGCATCGTCGTCAGCCACGGCGACACGCTCAACACCCCCCAGGGCAACGGCACGATGGGCTCCCGTTCCCTCGCCGTCGGCGGCGGCGCGCTGATGCTCTCGATCAACAAGGTCGCCGACAAGGCGCGCCAGATCGCGGCCCAACTGCTCGAGGCGTCGCCCGAGGACATCGAACTCGCCGACGGCAAGTTCCGCGTCCGCGGCGTTCCCGACCGCGGCGTCGGCCTGGCCGAGATCGCCGACAAGGCCTACTCGGGCACCCTCCCCGACGAGATCGGGACCGGGCTCGAGTCGACCGACTACTTCCGGCCCGACGACGAGACCTTCCCCTTCGGCACCCACGTGGCGATGGTCGAGGTCTTCCCCGACACGGGCGAGGTCAAGCTCCTCCGCTACGTCTCGGTCGACGACTGCGGCAAGATCATCAGCCCGATGCTGGTCCGGGGTCAGGTCCACGGCGGCCTCGCCCAGGGGATCGGCCAAGCCCTCTTCGAGGAGGTCGCCTACGCCGACAACGGCGAGATGATCACCGGCACCCTCAACGACTACGCGATCCCGAAGGCGTGGGCCTTCCCGATGTTCGAGACCCACCACACGGAGACGCCGACCCACCTCAACCCGCTCGGCGCCAAGGGGATCGGCGAGGCCGCGACGATTGGCTCGACGCCGGCGACCGCGAATGCCGTGATCGACGCCCTCGAGCCGTGGAGCGTCACCCACCTCGACGTACCGATGACTCCCGAGAAGGTCTGGCGCGCCATCCAAGGGGCACCGACCGCCGCCATAGCCGCGGACTAATACGAACTCCGGGGGACGGCTTCGGCTAACCCGAGAGATGCCCTCACCCCCGGCCCCCTTCCCCCGGTCCCGTGGGCGGGAGAGGGGGGCGAGTCCAGCGTTCGGGAGCGGGAGTCTCCATCCGAAGTTCCTTTAACTTTAGATGCAATTGAAGTCGGCGGCCTCGTCTCCCCCTCCCCTGCCGCTGCGGGAGCGGGGGCGGGGGGTGAGGGCCGGCGCCGCAAACACGCACGAACCACCCGAATCGCGATCCATTCCTCAGAGCGCCTGCTTGCCCCGCCACCGCAGGAGGCTACTGGCCGTCCTGTCCCATCGCGGTCGTCGTCCCGCCGCCGATGTCCGATCGAACGTGCATGCCGGGGAAGGAGACCGCCGCCACCCCCGCGTAGGCTCGCTCCCGAGCGGCGGCGATGTCCGTCCCACACCCCACGACGGTCAGCACCCGACCGCCGGACGTGACCACTCTCCCGCCCTCCTCGCGGCGCGTCCCGGCGTGGAAGACGAGCACGTCTTCCGGCACCTGATCGAGGCCGCTGATCGGCAACCCCGTCGTGAAGGGTCCTGGGTAGCCCCGAGCAGCGACCGTCACTGCCACCGCCGCCCCGTCGGCTGTTGCCGCCGCCTCCGGTAGCGACCCTTCCCCGGCCGACGCCAGCAACGAACCGGCCAGATCTCCTCGCAGGATCGGCAGAATCGCCTGCGCTTCGGGATCGCCGAAGCGGGCGTTGAACTCGAGAACCTTCGGTCCCGCCTCGGTCAGCATCAGACCGGCGTAGAGCACGCCTCGGAACGGCGTCCCCCGCCCCGCCAGCGCTGCCACCGTCGGCCGCAGGATTGTCCGCTCGATCTCGGCCAACTCGGCGGGAGTCAGAGCCGGGGTCGGCGCGAACGCGCCCATCCCGCCGGTGTTCGGGCCCCGGTCGCCGTCGAGGGCGCGCTTGGAGTCCCGAGCGGGCGGCAGCGTGGCCACCTGCGCGCCGTCCGTCAGCGCCAGCACGGACACCTCCTCTCCCGTCAGGCACTCCTCGATCAGCACCGTCCTCCCAGCCTCTCCCAGCACTTGATCCTCGAGCATCGCCGTCAGCGCTGCTCGCGCCTCGTCGCGGCTGGCCGCGATCACGACCCCCTTGCCCGCCGCCAGCCCGTCGGCCTTGATCACCACCGGCAGCCCGAACGACGACAGCGTCGCCAGTCCCTCCATCAGGTCCGTGACCGTCGCCGAGCGCGCCATCGGCACCCCCGCCTCCGCCATCACCCGCTTCGCCCAACTCTTGCTCGTCTCGATCCTGGCCGCCTCCCGGCTTGCCCCGCAGACCCGGATGCCCGCCCCCTCGAGCTGGTCGGCCGCCCCCGCCGCCAGCGGCCCT
>JBBSNJ010000120.1:0-7537 GCA_038232775.1 Thermomicrobiales bacterium | reverse complement strand
AGGCCGATCGAGCCGCCGATGAGGCCGAGGCCGATGATCGTAACCTGCTGCATCTCGACCCCTTTGCGGTCGCCCTCGACCCCCGGCGGCGCTTCAGCCCCCGATCACTGGTCTTCGTACTGGATGACGTCCAGCTGACGGATCCATCCTTCGACTCCCTCTTCCGTCCGGAAGCGCATCCAGCGCGGAGCGTCGTTGGGGTCGTCAGTCGGTTGGTCCTCGTCGAGGTATTCGAGAGGGGTCGAAGGCGGCAACGCGGTCGGCTGGTTGTTGGCGGATGTCACGCTTGAGGGTTGCGGCCGAAGGTTAACTGCCTGGTCGGCTCGAATTTGGTAGTCAGGCTGAAACGCCTCCTCGGTCGCCGTCGGCGCCGCTGGCGCCGCTGGCGTCGGCGTTGGCGGCGCTGGGGTTTCGGCGGGGCCGACGACCGCCGGCGCCTCGGTCGGTCCCGGTCCTTGGGCCACCGCTTCGGCGTCCGGTGAATCGGTCGCCTCGATCAGTTGGGTCGGGATCGGCACAATGTCGGACAAGAAGGGGCCGATGAACCCGTAGACGGCCGCGAAGCCGCCGATGCAGACGGCGATGGTCGCCGCCATCGAGAGGCCAACCATCAACCCGGCCCGGCGCGACCGCTGCCGGAGCCGGTTGCTCAGTCCAGGATCGCTCATGCGGCTCGGTCGTCCCGCCCTTGGGGGGTTGCGTCTCGGGGGCTCACCCCCGCTCGAAAGCTTCGAACTCTCGTGGAAGACGGCTCCGAGTGTACCATGCGCGGACGGCCCCATTCTTTGCCGCACGGCGCTTGGCTTGAGCTGGCACACGTCCTGCGCCCAAACTCGACGGACTGCGTCGGGGCGCGCCGAGTAGCGCCCTCTCGCGAGCGATGGAGGTTTTCCATGTCGTTTCCTTACCCGCAGGACCGCACACGGGAGCGTCGGGAAAAGGGCGACCAGCCCTATCAGGACGCCAAGGAGGCGATGAGCGAAAAGGAAGCCGAGCTGCAAGCCAAGGCCGAGGCCTTCGGAGAGGCGCGGCGGGATGAGGACGACGACGAGCGCGGCGCACGCTTGGCCAGTGAGGCCGAGGAGCGCCTCGCCGAGGTGAACCGCCGAATCTCTGGCGACGGCGACACTTCCGCCTAGCCCTTCTCGTATCGATTGCCGCGTCCGCTCAGGGTTCCCTCGTCGGTTCCCTTCGCGCCGGGGCTTCCCCGATCAGACAGATCCCAAAGGAGAAGATCGCGTGGCCACCGACCCGGTGCAAGGCGTCCAGGAGCGGCGCTACGACATCCCCGTTGAGCGGGACATCCCCGCCGTGCTCGCTCGCCTGGCGGCGCTGGCGCCAGCCGCCGACGCGCCGTACTTGACGGTGCATCTCGACTGGCGGCCGGACGGCCCAAGCCCAGGCCGCCGCTTCGGTGCGATCTACGTCGAGCAGAACGCCGAGCAGTTCCTGGCCGGCTTCGCCGCTCACTCCCCCGCCCGCGAGAGTCTCGACCGGGACATCGAGCGGCTCCGGGACTACCTCGACGACGAGGTCGATCCGGCGGTGCAAGGGATCGCGGTCGTCGCCCGTTCGGCCGGCGGCGTCTTCGAGGTGGTCCCCCTCGGCGTTCCGCTCGCCAATCGATTAGTCACCGGTCCGACTCCCGCGCTCCGCCTGCTGGCCGCCGCCGACGAGGATCAGCCGACGTTCGCGCTGCTCGCCGTGGACCAACGCGACGCCCACCTCTCGATCGTGACCCAACAACAGACCGCCGTCGGGATCGAGGTCTCGGGGAGCGGCTACCCGCGTCACCAGCAGCAAGGGGGTTGGTCTCAGCGGCGGTACCAGGCGCGCGCCGACGAGAGGATCGATGCCTTCGTCAAAGGGGTGGCCGAAGAGACCAGGCGCACGATCACGGCCGACCGCGTGAAGATGGTGGTCCTCGCCGGCGAGGAGCAGAACACGCGGGCGATGACCGAGGCATTTCACCAGACGGTCCGCGACCAAGTGGTCGGTACCGTTCGCGTCGACCCCCACGCCGACGTCTCTGACCTGCTGGAGAAGGCGCTGCCGGTCGTCGAACGTGCCGAGCGGCAGCGGGAGATGACCGCCGTTGAGGCCGTCCGCGAAGGTGCCGGCCCCGGCGGCAAAGCGACCACCGGAGCGGTCGAGACGCTGACCGCCCTCCAGACCGGGCAGGTGATGGCCCTGATCATGAACGATGACTTCTCGGCCCCCGGCTGGGCCGATTTCGACCTGACGCTCTACGGCGTCGGTCCAGTCCCGGCCGAGCATCCGGCCGGCGGCGATGCCGCCGCGCTCGTCCCGGTCGCGCTCGAAGAGGAGCTGGTGCGGCTCGCGATCCAGCTCGGAGCGGAGATCGAAATCGTCAAGACGGCCGTCCCGGTCGCGGTCGACGATCTCGCCGACATCCCCGAAGCCGACGCCGCGATGCCCCGCTCAGCCGCGGCCACCGCCCTCGATGATCTCGGCGGCGTCGGTGCCACTCTTCGCTTCACCCTGGAAGGGGAGCGATCGACCGCCGACCTCTAGTACAAACCTAGGTTGGGGGCCTCTGCTGCCGCCTGGAAAGGTGCCCTCACCCCCGTCCCCCTTCCCCCTGCCCCGTGCGCGGGAGAGGGGAGACGTTCCCACTTCTCATCGCCGAGCTGTTCAACCACTTTCCGTATCACGCCACATCTCGCTGAACGCGATCGCGACAGGGGAACGGCCTTCACCCCGGCCCCTCCCCCGCCGCTGCGTGAGCGTAGAAGGTGGTCGCCTAACGCATCGTCGAGGGTAGAATTCCCAACTCGGCGCGGTACTTCGCGACGGTGCGGCGGGCGATCCGGATTCCCTGCTGGAGCAGGAGATCGCAGATCCGGCGGTCGGTCAGCGGTTCTCCCTTCTTGACCTCCCGCTCGATCAGCTCCTTGATCACGTCCTTGGTGCTCAGCGAGGGGGTGAAGAAGTCGCTGAATGGGATCACCCGGCGGGTCGGCAGCATCACGTACTTGTTGGCCGTCGCTCGACTCACCGTCGACTCGTGGACCCCGACCTGCTGGGCGACGACGGCTCGGGTCAGGGCTCGGAGTTCCCGCACCCCGCCCCGAAGAAAGGGTTCCTGCAGTTCGCAGATGCAGGTGCTGATCTTGAGCAGGGTCTCCCGGCGCTGCTGAATGTTTGAGATGAAGAGCTTCGCTCGCGAGGAGTACTGCCGCACGTGCGAACGGTCTTCGTCCGAGGTCAGCGGCGTCGCGGCCACAGCACCGTTGGCGTTCGATCCTGTCGATCCGCCGTCGCTCGCCGCGTTCGCGAGCAGGCGGAGGGGCCGAGTCCGCGCCAGCGCGGCCACCCCATCGCCGTGTTCCTTGCCGCCGCCGTTTTCGCTCCCGTTGGACCGGGCAGCCGTCCCCCGGCGCCGGCCCAGGTCGCCCGCCAGCCGTCCGTAGAGCGAATTGATATGCAGGTGGAAGTGCTTGGCGTCGACCACTTCGACCAGGAGGGCGTCGTCCTTGAGGGAGATGATCACGTCAGGCGCGACGTAGGGTGAGCGCGTGGGCGTCCGCCACGAGCGCGCCTGGTCGGACTGGAGCGGGAACGGGTTGAGATGGGTCCGGATGAAATCGCGCGCGTCGTCGACCTCGTTCGCGGAGAGTCCGAGTTCCTTGACGATCAGCCCGTACTTGTGGGCGCCGAACTCGGCCAGGTGGGTGGCGATGATGCGCTCGACGTAGGGGGGCGCGGGCTGACCGGTCTCGGTGAGGAATCGGAGCTGGAGCAGGAGGCATTCCCGCAGGTCGCGGGCGCCGACCCCGACCGGTGCCACGCTCTGGATCACCTCGACGATCTCCGCGATTGCCTCGACCGGGCGATCGACCAGTTCGGCCAGCTCCTCCAGGTCACAATCGAGGAACCCGCGTTCGTCGAGCGCGTCGACCAAATACTCGGCGATCGCGAACTCGTGGGGCTCGAGCAGGGTGCGAGCGTCGGCCAGGATGCGGGCCGGGACTTCTTCGTCGTCCGCGATCAACGACATCGGGTCGAAGTCGTCGCTGTCCTCGCGCGTGGCGAGGCCGTTGGTGAGCGTCTCCGGGAAATCCTCGTAGCTCTCGGGATCGGCCTGGGTCCGTTGACTGACGAGGCAGACCGGACAGAACGTTCCGTCCAGCACGTTGCCGCAGAGCGGGCAACTTTGCCGATCGTCCATCTCCAGCGCCGGGTTGGCCTCCATCTCGGCGGCGACGACCACCTGCAGTTCCATCCGTGACAGGCTGAGGATGTAGTTCGCCTCGATCAGGCTCGGCGACACCCAGGAACGCAAGTCCTGCGAAACTTCGAACACGCCCTCCATGTCCACCTCGCTGTCGTCGCGTTGTTCGTTGGCACAAAGCCGCGGAGGGGGGCCCCCCGATGGGTCGGGCAGTTCCGCGTCGAGGGTCGGCGCGTGGTTCCGGCTCGCTCCGGACCAGTGGTCCGTCCGGTGTCGTCCTGTCGTGCAGTATAGGCACAGCTCTCGGGGCTGGCAAGATTCTTGCTAAAACCTCGTCGTTCTGTCCCCAAAACGCCGAGGTCGCGAAGGACGCCCGTCCACGCGGCTTTCTCGCTTTTCCCCTCAGTAGTGAGCGCTTTCCAAGGCCCCCCGAAGTTGGTAGAATCTGGGCGAGAAATGGCCCAGTTCAGGACCGGCGAAACCGCTGCGGTCCATGGTCCAGGAATCGCCGCTACCCGCTCGGCCGGGTTCGGATCAACGGGCCCGTGATACGGGTGAATGGGGCGCAAGGCGGTGATGTTTCGCTCACTGACCCTCGGACGGGTCCGGGAGATCGAGGTCAAGCTCCACCCCACGTTCGGGTTGGTGATGATTTGGGTGCTCTTCGACTGGGGTCGGCCTGGCTTGGCTCGGCCCGGTGGGATGGTCGCGGCACTGTTCGGCTTGGTGCTGGTCAGCCTGGTCTTCGCCTGCGTCCTGCTTCATGAGCTGGGCCACAGCTTCATGGCAATGCATTACGGGGTTCGCGTCCACGACGTCACCCTCTCGGCGATCGGCGGCGTCGCTCGGATCGAGCAGATTCCGACCCGACCGCTGGCCGAGATGCTGATCGCGCTCGCCGGGCCATCGGTCAACGTCGCGATCGCGGTCGCACTCCTCCCGGTTCTCGCCTTCTATGGGGTGGTCGTCGGTTTCGCCGGTCTCGACGACTATCTCCTCGTCGTCTTCGATCCCTCGCTCGGCGGGCTGCTGGTCGGCCTCTGCGTCGCCAACCTGATGATCGTCGTCTTCAATTTGCTGCCCGCGTTTCCGATGGACGGGGGGCGCGTCTTGCGAGCCGCCTTGAGCTCGGTGTGGGGCCGGGAGGTGGCGACGCGGGCAGCGGTGGCGGTCGGGCAGGCGCTCGCGCTGGGGCTGGCGATCGTCGACCTAATCTGGATTCGAAGCTTGCCGCTGCTCTTGATCGCCGTCTTCATCGTCGTCGTCGCCCACGCCGAGGGGAAGGCCGTCCGGCTCGAATCGGCGATGCGCCGTCTGCGGGTCGGCCAGTTCGCCCTGTGGGAGACTGGCGGCATCGCCCCCTCGCTGCCCCTCGCCAGCGCCCTCCGCGGTGGGCCGCGGGATTTGGCGGTCACCGAGGGCGGTCGGGTGGTCGGGATGCTCTGGCGTCATCAGCTCCTCGGCGAGCTCCAGGGCGGCATCCCCGGTCGCCGGATCGCCGACGTGATGGATCGCCAGGTGGTGACGGTCGACGTCGACGATTCGCTCTACGAGGTCCAACAGCGGATGAACCGCCTCGATCGCTGGGCGTTTCCGGTCGTCGAGCAGGGTCTCTACCGCGGCCTCTTCACGGCCGACCGCTTCGTCCACGTATATCGCCAGGTGTCGCCCCCCGCCTTCCAGCTCCGCTGGCGGACCGGCCGCTCCGGCGCGCTCTGGCAGTTGCTCCACGACCGGCCGCGCTGAACGGGCACGGTCGGAACCGAGCCCGATCCCCTTGACCGGGCTGCCGGCCAAGCGCTACGATGCCCGGAGAGGGTATCCTCCCCGCCGCCGACGGTGGCGCCATGAAAGTCTCGTCTCGCGGCGAATACGGGGTGCGGGCGATGGTCGCCCTCGCCCACCACTACGGCCGGGGGCCGATGTCGATCTCGGCCGTGGCCAAGGCTTCGGCTGTCCCCACTGCCTACCTGGAACAACTGATCGGACCGCTCCGGCGGGCTGGTCTCGTGGAGAGCAAGCGAGGAGCCCACGGTGGGTACTCGCTCGCCCGCGCCCCGGACGCGGTGCGGGTGGGTGAGGTCTACCGGGCGATGGAAGGCCCGGTTGCTCCCATGGAGTGCGTCTCCGAGGACCTTTCCGAGCAGACCTGCCCCTTGATTGAAGGGTGCGAGACCCGGCCGGTCTGGCTCAAGATGCGCGACGCGATCGCCGAGACCCTCGACTCGATGACGCTCGCCGATCTCTTGACCCAGCGCGCCCCGCGCCGTGCCTCGGCGGCGTCGGTCGCCCGTCCTCCGACCCTCCCCGTACCATAGTCCAACCACCGCCACCGCCACCGTGACGGTGCCGGTCCTGCCTCGGCGTCCGCCACGAGCAGTGTGCGCTGGCGACGCTGCCGGCCCGGAGTGCCCGCATGATGTTCTCTCCTGCTGTGGACGGCGACGAGACGATCTACCTCGACCACGCCGCGACGACCCCCCTCGATCCCGAAGTTCTGGCGGCGATGCTCCCCTTCTTCGGCCGCCACTATGGTAATCCGTCGAGCATCTACCGACTCGCCCAAGAGGCCCGCGCCGCGCTCGACGAATCCCGTTCGCTCATCGCCGCCGTCCTCGGTTGCCAGACGGCGGAGATCGTCTTCACCAGCGGTGCCACCGAGAGCGACAACTTGGCCCTCAAAGGCATCGCGTGGCAGCGGCGGCTCGCCGGCGATCTCGGCTCCCGGCCCCCGCACCTGGTGACCACCCAGATCGAGCATCACGCGGTGCTGCACGCAGCTGAGTCGCTCGAGCGGCAGGGTTTCGCCGTCGACTACGTCCCCTGTGACGCCGACGGGCTCGTCTCGCCCGCCGCCGTTGCCGACGCCATCCGGCCGGAGACCAGCCTGATCTCGGTGATCGCGGCCAACAACGAGGTCGGCTCCGTCCAACCGATCGCCGAAATCGCCGCCATCGCCCGCGCTCGCGACATCCCCCTCCACACCGACGCCGTCCAAGCCGCCGGGCTGCTCCCGCTCCGGGTCGACGATCTCGGCGTCGATCTCCTGAGTCTGTCCGCCCACAAGTTCTACGGACCGAAGGGCGTCGGTCTCCTCTACGTCCGACGCGGCGTTCCGCTCAGTTGGCAGCAGGACGGCGGAGGGCAGGAGGGCGGGCGTCGCGGTGGGACCGAGGCCGTCCCGCTGATCGTCGGCCTGGCGGCGGCGCTCGAGAAGGCGGAACGCCTGCGCGAAGCCTACGGCGTCCATTGTTCGAGCTTGCGTGACCGGCTGTGGGCGGGGCTGAACGAAAACATCCCGGAGGCGGACCTGAACGGCCCTCCGCCCGGCCCGCGGCGGCT
>JBBSNJ010000119.1:0-7543 GCA_038232775.1 Thermomicrobiales bacterium | reverse complement strand
GGCGTCCTCCCGGACGACCTCGCCGGTCAGTCCACTCGGCTCGTCCGGGCCGGCGACCGCATTTTCCTGCTCTCGAGCGCGCTCTACGAGCTGGACCCCGACGCGGGACGCCTCGTCCGCCACCTCGGACCCGGCGATCGGGTCGGCGACGGCATCGTCGAGCCGCTCCACTTCGCCGCGGCCGACGGCAGCGGGGTCGTCGCCGGCGACGGCTCCGCCCTCTACGCCCGCGATGCGGCGGGAGCCTGGACACGGCGCCCGTTTGCCCCGCCGCCGGCGGCCAGCTCCTGGCCGGAACCGGCGGCTGCCCTCTACCAGGGGAGCCTCTATCTCCTCGCCGCCCCCGGCGAGATCACGGAGATCCCGCTCGACGGAGCCAACCCGCCCCTCGCCTGGGCTGCCGTTGGGGACCCCGCGTAGGTGGACGCCGCCGTCCAGCTCGCGATCGAGGGCCGCGCCCACCTCCTGCTCGGCGACGGTCGCATCCAGACCCTCTTCCGCGGCTTACTGGAGGCAACGCTCGTCCCCGCCGTTTCGCCCCCGGTCACCGGCGCGGTCGCCCTGGCCGGTGGCCCAGACACCACCGCCCTCTACCTCCTCGACCCCGGTGCGGAGATCGGGACGACCGCCGGCCGCGTCGTCCGCCTCTCGCCCGGTGGCGCAGCGCGTCAACTCCTCCCCCCTGGCCCACTGGCAGGGGAGCCCAACGACCCCGCGGCCCACGTCCTCGCCCGCGCCCACGACCTCGTCGTGGACGAAGCAACCGGCGTCGTCTACCTGATCACGGACGACGAGCTCTGGCGCGGTGTGCTGCCGGCCGCCGAGGCGGTGAAACTCTAGGCGTTAGGCGTTAGGCGTTAGGCGTTAGCGGGGCGGTAGCAACGGGGGGGGGGTGGGAGGCGAGGCAGGGCCGTCGCTGGGCGCCGCACGGCACGACCAGCACCTCCCCGCCTTGGAACCAGATGGTCGGTCTTTGGCGGACGCGGGTAGCACCCAGTGCTTCGACAAGGGGGTTACCGCCTAACCCCTGACGCCCATCGCGCGATACGGAATCCGGTGGCACCATTCCGCTCTCGACTGCTGGACGCTCTCCCCTCTCCCGTGGGCGGGAGAGGGGCCGGGGGTGACGGCCGCTCTCAGGCAACCACAACGGATCCCCCGCATTCCGTATGACTCCACTCGCCTGATGCCTCGGTGCTCAGCTCTGTTGGAAGAACTCAGCGTTCTTCGGCTTGAAGGCGGCCCACTGCTCCGGCAAATCGTCCTCGAAGAAGATCGCCTCGACCGGGCAGACCTCGGCGCAGACGCCGCAGTCGATGCACTCGTCCGGGTTGATGAAGTACTGATCGGCATCGTCGGTGGAGTGGATGCAGTCGACCGGACAGACCTCGACGCACGAGTTGTCCTTGACCCCGATGCAGGGTTGCGCGATCACGTAGGCCATGGCGCGGCGCTCCTTGCCCGTGTCGGGCAGTGAGAAGGGGGGTGCGCTACGGACCCGCTCAGGACCGCACAAGCGCTCGTCGGCGACGAACTCGCGGGTACGGAGCAGTATAGCAACCCCCGAGGCACTGTAGCCATGAGAACGGCGTGCACGCCGATGACAACGCGCTGCTCCGGCCAGACCTTCCCATGGACAGTTTTCAATCGTCCCCGCCTTCTCCTGATCTTACTGTTTCAGCCTTCGCCTAAGCAAAATGAAGGCAGCGATCCGTTACGTTGATCGTTATGGAGCAATGCCGATCAGAACGAGCGGCACAGCCGGCACTCCGCGACCTTGCCGGATCACGTTGTAGAGTTCACCCTCGTAGTAGGAAATGCCGGATGACATTTCGCGAGCAGACATCTCCTTCATCGGCAGGACCTCGACCCCCACGTCGATCACGTCTCCAACGTAGAACGCCATGTGTTTCACGAAGAGATCGTAGGCGACGAACGATTATTTGCCGAACTGAACTTCGACGGCAATCCGGTTCTTCACGAAGTCCGTTTGGTTGTAGGAGGCGATCGGCGTTCTGCCGGCGGCCTCGATCTCTCGGCGCTGTTCTGCGGCCGGGAACGAAACCGTCTTGCGAATAAGCTGGACATCGGAGGTCACCCAGTAGGAGGTTCGCGATTCATCCCAGCCTCGCTGCCCGAACTCCTCGTGGAATCGTTTGTTCAGGTCTCGTGGAGAAAAGAGTCGCCTTCCGACCCGCCCTCTCTCCGCCGAAACTTTGACACGGCACGACTCGGCATCCACGGCTCCAATGACCTCGACGATGTCCTGCCAGGCGTGGGGCTTGTGGACGAGGATGTGCTCGTGTCCGTTGAGGTGGGAATACTGTTCGACGATCCGCACCTCAATGGCCGCCGTTCGGCCGGCTTGGATCGTAAACCGGCTTGCCCATCGGTCGGGTCTTGAGCACTCCCGCCCGGAGTGCTTGTACCCGCTCCAGGGCAATGTCGATGTACTCCTCGACGACATCGCACCCATAACCGACGCGATCGTGCATCACCGCGGCGACCACCGAGGAACCGACGCCCACGTAGGGATCGAGAACACGGTCGCCCTCGTCCGTCAGGGCGAGCACCAGGCGCTCGATGAGCTCGACCGGGAACTGGCAAGGATGGACGGTCTTCTCGATGTGGTTGTTCTTGACGTTTGGGATGATCCACACGTCCGAGGGATTCTTCCCCAGAGGGTTGCCGGAAATCTGCCCCAGCCGCGGACCTTTGAAGTACTTCTTGTTCGGATATTTCGATGGAATCCGAACCGGGTCCAGATTGAAAGTGTAATCAACGCCTCTCGTGAACCAGAGGATCGTTTCATAGCGTCCCGAGAATCGCTTGGAGCAATGCAATCCGTGCTCGAAGTGCCAAACGATGCGGTTGCGAAGCGACAATCCATGTTCCTTGAAGAGCTGATAGAGGACGATGTCGAGCGGCACCACCTCCCCCTCGGCGGTAACGTGGTTGCCGACCTGCCAACAGATCGAACCCTGCGGGTGCAACAGACGCACGGCTTCGGAGATCACCTCAGCTTGAGCAGCCAGATACGTCTCGAGCGACTCCCGCCTTTCGTACGCTTTTCCGATGTTGTAGGGTGGCGAGGTCACGATGAGCTTCATGCTCTCGCGCGGCAGATTGCGCATGAACGGCAGGTTGTCCTCGCACCGGAGGATCGCCTCGGCGCGGTAAAGATCCTGGAGGATGGAGAGCTGAGCCGGCATCGATTGAATCCTTCGGCCGTTCAACCGGGGACGGTTCTCCGACCGCTCGTCTATTCTAGACAACGACGCCCATCGTGCAAGAGGGGCGGCCCCTATGCCTCCTACGCCCGGTTAGCGTCGCCCAAGCAGACGAACGTTCGCTCATCCGGAAGCTTGGTCTTCGGATCGGGAGCGCGGGCCTTCTCCTCGATGTCACCCTCGATACGGCCCCGGTCTCGGTGGACGATTCGGGAGTCCGAGGTGAACTGACGGTGCCGATTGTTCCGAAAGGGGCCGGAGAAGCGGACGCCCTCCATGACGCCATCTCTCACTCCCGGCCTCCGCCTGGATTCCGTCGCAGTCCTGGCCCGCGACGCCCCCCGCTACCCCTTCACCCCCGAGACCACGATCCCCTGCACGTAGCGCCGCTGGGCGAAGAAGAAGACCAGGAGGACCGGCACCAGGCTCAGGATCGTCTGCGCCATCGTCTGCCCGTAGGCGAGCGCGAACCGACCGTTGAGCGCGGCCAGCCCGAGCTGGACCGTGTAGTTCTCCTCCGAGCGGAGGTAGATCAGCGGCTCCAAGAACGCGTTCCACTCTCCCGTGAACTGGAAGATCGCCGCCACCCCCAGCGCCGGCCCGCTCAGCGGCAGGACGATGGTCCAGAAGATCCGGAACCAACCGGCGCCGTCGAGCTTGGCCGCGTCGTCGAGATCGACCGGGATCGTCAGCATGTACTGCCGCAGCAGGAAGATCGTGAACGCCCCTGCCCCGCCCCCGGCGAAGAAGGAGGGAATCGTCAGCGGCGCGATCGAGTCGACCAGCCCCAGCTCCGACCAGAAGCGGAAGAGGGGGATCAGCGTCACCTGCCCCGGCAGCATCATCGTCGCCAGCACCAGCAGGAAGAGCCCGTTCCGCCCCGGAAACCGCATCCTGGCGAAGGCGAAAGCGGCCAGCGCCGCCGTCAGCACCCGCGCCACCACCGCGATGAAGGTGATGATCGCCGTGTTCCGGTAGAAGAGGGCGAACGGCAGGTTGCGCCACGGCTCGACGTAGTTCTCCCACGTCCACCCGGTCGGGATCCACTGCGGCGGGTAGGTGAAGATCTGGTCCTCAGTCTTGAACGAGGTCGACAGCATCCAGAAGAAGGGGAGGGCGAAGACGACCGCCCCGAAGACGACCACGGCCAGGGTGACGACGCGCCCCGCCCGCTGCCCGCCCGAGAGCCGGCGCCAGGGGACGGGCGGCGCGTCGGTCACGGCCGCGTCCCCCCTTCGTAGTGGACCCAACGGCTCTGCGACCAGACGAGGAGCAGGGTGAAGACGAGGATGATCGCGAACAGCGCCCAGGCGATCGCCGAAGCGTACCCGAACTCGAACCGCCCGAACTGGCCGAACCCCCGCTGGTAGAGGTAGAGCACCATCGTCAGGGTCGCGTTGTTGGGACCGCCGTTGGTCAGCACCGCCGGCCGGTCGAAGAGCTGGAACGAGGCGATCACGTTCAAGACGACGTTGAAGAAGACGGTCGGCGTCAGCAGCGGCAGGGTGACGTCGAAGAAGGTCCGCACGGCGCCGGCACCGTCCACCCGCGCCGCCTCCTTGACGTCGGTCGGGATGCTCTGCAAACCCGCCAGGTAGAGGAGCATGTTGGTGCCGGTGCCCCAGAGCGCGATCAGGACCAGCCCCGGCAGCGCCCAGTCCTCGGTCGCGAACCAGCCCGGCCCCGTGATCCCGACCAGCGCCAGCAGGTTGTTCAGCAGCCCGTCGTTCGGATCGAGCACCCACGACCAAAGGAGGGCAACGGCAACGCCGGCGACCACCGCCGGCAGGTAGTAGACCGTGCGGAAGAAGGAGGAGGCCGGGATGCGCTGATTGAGCAGGAGCGCGATCGCCAGGGCGACGATCGTCGACAGCGGGACCGCCAGCGCCGTGTAGAGGAAGGTGACCCGCAGTGACTGCCAGAAGAGCGGATCGGCCCCCAACCGTTGGTAGTTGGCGAGCCCGGCAAAGTCGGCCTGATTGAGAAAGTTCGTCTCCCAGAACGAGACCCCGAGCGAGTAGAGCGTCGCCCCGGCGGTGAAGACGAGGAAACCGACCAACCAGGGCGCAAGGAAGAGCAAGGCCCACAGCGCTTCGCTCGTTCGCTGCGAGCGCCGCCGCCGGGCTCCTATCACCGGAGACGCGGCCACCGTCCCGGATGTCATCGTCCCTCCCATCACCCAGCGGTCAGCCGCCGCCGGCAAGAAACCGACGCCCGCTCACGGCGCGCCGCGGTTCCCTCCCACGACGACCGCGTCGATCAACCTCGCTCCGTTCTCCGGGGGGACCGAACGCAGCCCGTTCCCTACCGCGGCGGCCGGATCCCGCGACAACCAGGGAGGAGCCGCCCGTGATCGCCCGTCCCCAGCGCGATCGCGGGCGGTCTCAACGCGACAGCGCTCCCGGCGCCGCTACCCGATCTGCATCGCGTCGGTCACCTGGGCCGCCAGCTCCGTCAGGTAGCTCACCGGCGTATCGCCGACGACGAAGATCTTCTCCAGACCGGCGTTGATGATCTGCTCGGCCTCGGCGTCCCCCGTGTAGTCCTCACCCGCCTCGGCGAAGAGTGGCCGTTCCTGCGGGTCGCCCGTCTCCAGCAGGCGCAGCGCCACCTCGAAGTTCGCCTCGGCCAACTGGGGCCGGGCCTCGGTCACGAGCTGCTGGTACTCCGGGATCAGCGAGCGGCGGACGGGGATCAGACCGGTGACGCGGGCCAGCTCCCGCTGGTACTCGGGACCGGAGGCGAACTTGACGACCTCCCAGGCGGCCTCCTGCTGCGGGCTGTTGGCCCAAATCGTGAACCCATCGGCCGAACCCTGGACCGGCCGCTCGACCGGTCCCGCCGGCGGCGGCGCGAAGCCGAAGCGGAACGAGTCCCCGACCCCATCCGCCAGGGAGAAGGGGTAGAACCCCGACTCCATCGTCGCCAGGCGGCGGGCGCCGAAGTTGGCGATCGCGCCGACGACCCCCTGGCCGCCTCCGGTCTCCAGGAACCCCTTGTCGACGATCACCGGCTCGTCGAGCAGCAGCTGGCGGTGCCACTCGGCGCACTCCTGCCCCTGCGGCGAGTCGAAGAGGGCCTGTGTCGGGTCCTCCGGATCGACCGGGGTCGCCCCCCAGCCGCGGAGCTTGTAGGCGAACGGGCCGTAGAAATAGACCGGGACGTGGCCGCCGAAGACGCGGACCCGGTCCCCCTGCCGCTGGGTGAGGGCGATCAATGCCTCCCGGTACTGGTCGGCGCTCCACCCCTCGCCGACGGTCGGGTCGGGGACCCCCGCCTCCTCGACCATGTCCCGGTTGTAGACGAGGGTCGTGATGTTGACGTAGCGCGGCATCCCCCACTGGAACCCGTTCGGCAGCGTCTGCGCCCGCAGTACCCACGGGAAGTAGTCGTCGAGCGCCGCCGGCGGGTAGTCGCGCTCCACCAGCGGCGCCAGGTCGAGTACCTGACCGGCGTCGATGTACGGGGTGGCGCGGCTCGTCCAGGCATCGAAGATGTCGGGGGCTTCGCCGGCCACCATCGAGGTCAAGAGCTGGTCCTCGCCGCCTCCCCCCTGGGCCACCTCGATCGTCACCCGCAGGTTCGGGTAGCGCTCCCGGAAGACGGTGTCGAAGACCTCCTGCAAGGCGGGCGCCTCGTTCGGCCCGCTGGGGGAGATCAGGTAGCGGACCTCCCCGCTCGCCTCGGTGTCCGTCGCCGGCGCCGCCGGCGTCGCCTGCCGCCGCGCCGCCGCCGCCGCTCCCCTGCCGCGGGCGGCGACCAGCCCCGCCCCCGCCAGCCCCGCTCCGCCGATCAGCAGCCGCCGCCGTCCGACCATTCGTTCCATCACCATTCCTCCTCGCCCGCGGGCGCCATCGTCGCTCGCGGCCCCGGCGCCGAGACCAATCCCAGATCCTACGCCCAGCTCGTGGACCGCCCGAGTAGAACGAACGTTTCTCCGCAATCCGCACGCCAACTCCCCCACTTGCTCCCCGCTCTGGGCTACGCTCCCGACCCGCTTTGCGACGCCTCATCCGGAACTCGATTCCACCGTTCCGATTTGGGGGCGGGATGGCCTCCCCTCGCCCGCGTCTGGGTCACGGGGAATGGGGCTGGGGATGAGGGCCGCTCTCCGGGAAACCGGAAGCGGGATGGCCTCCCCCCAACCGCGTCTGGAAGAGGACCCAGTGGTCGAAGCAGCCAGGGGCCCCGCAACCGAACACCGAGATTCCGCATCACTTCCTGTCGCCGCACCCCGCCGGTCTACGCCCGCTGCGCTACCATCGCCCCGCAACCGACCATCGCCGGCGGCGTTCGGTCGCCGGCGAGCCCGC
>JBBSNJ010000118.1:0-7550 GCA_038232775.1 Thermomicrobiales bacterium | reverse complement strand
TCGCGCTCGTAGCTCGGGTCGTGGAGCGGCGCTCGCTGCCGATGGTGGGGGGGGAGCGAAACCGAGCGCGAGGGTGAGAAGGCGGGACGGCTCATCGACGGTCCTTTCGTTCGCCACGCGGGTGGAACCAGGGAAACCAGGGGGGGGGCCCCGGAGGCCGCGGCCGGGGCCGGCGTCGGCGCCCCGGCGGATGGCAACGCGCCGCGCGATCGCCAGCCGGCGACCCACGGGGTGCCGCAGCCAAAGAGGAGTCGGACCACGCCATTGTGGATGGCTTCAGTCTAGACACCATCCCGCGGGCGACGTAGGTACTGGGTGCCAAGAATCGGCGGCGGCCCTTTTGGGCCGGGCGCCCAACCCTCGGCCGCCGGCTCGTGCACCTCGCCCGGGGCGGGGAGCGCCGCTCGGCCAGTCGAACCCATCACCGCGGCAGCGTCTGGCTGGACACTTCTCCGCCTCCGCCTCCGGACGCGCCGTGGACCGGGGCAGGTGACCAATAGAGCCGCCGGGGCAACGGAGATGCCGGTCCCGCCGTCTCCGACCGAGGACGCCTGAGGTTCGCGTGCCCCGCGACGATGCCACTGGCCGCCGCGTCGGCGGCGATCGCTCGGGTATCGCTCGCCGAGCGGCGGCTAGGCACCCGCCCGGAGCCGGCCGACCGGGCGGGGATCGCGATCGGTCGGTCAGGAGAACGCCGAACCCCCGACGACCGACTCGCCGCCGGAGCGCGGTTTGGATCGGGGGCACAAGTGCGCTAAGCTAGCCGCCGTTCTCGGGGAACGATGGCGGCGCCCAACGGGGGCAGGGTAGGGACGATGACGGCGACGCTGGCGCGGGCCGCCGAACGGAACTCGGAGGTCGCCGAGGCGGCGCTGGAGCGGGTCGGCCGCGACGGCGTCCGCCTCGTCGATCTCCAGTTCAGCGACATCGCCGGCGGGGCGCGGGCGATGACGATCCCCGCCGATCTGCTCGGCGCGGTGCTCGACCACGGCTACCGCTTCGACGGCTCGGCCGTCACCGGCGGCCTGCGCGAAGTCGAGCTCGACCTCTTCCTCGTCCCCGACCCGGCGACGCTGGTCGTCTACCGGGCCGAGGGGGACGGCCCGCCCCGCGCCCGACTCTTCTGCTCCGTCCGCCGCCGCGACGGCATCCCCTTCGCCGGCGACCCCCGCTCGGTCCTGGAGCGGGCGATCGCGGCGGCGACCGAGGTCGGCTACGCCGTCAAAGTCGCGCTCGAGATGGAGTTCTACCTCTTCCCCGAGACCGGGGGGCCGCTGGTGCCCCCCCTCGACGGCGCCGGCTACTTCGGTCTGGGCGAAGACCGGATCGCCGCCACCCGCGACGAGATCGTCGCCACTCTCGACGCCCTCGGGGTCGGCGTCGGCGGCGCCCACCACGAGACGGGACCGGGGCAGGAGGAGCTCGACCTCTGGCCGACCGACCCGCTGCGGATGGCCGACCAGGTCTTGGCCGTCCGCCAGGCGATCCGGTCGGTCGCCCAGCGCCGGGGGCTGCGCGCCAACTTCATGCCGAAGCCGCTGGCCGACGCCCCCGGCTCGGGGATGCACCTCTTCCAGCAGTTGATCCGGTTGGAAGACGGCAGCGATGCCCTCGGCGGCGAGGGCGGGGCCGACGAGCTCTCCGACGTCGGCCGCCGCGCCATCGGCGGCCAGCTCGCCCACGCCGCGGCGATGTGCGCCATCGTCTGCCCTTCGGTCAACTCCTACAAGCGGCTGGCGGCCGGGCACCGCGCGCCCCGTCACGCCACCTGGGCGCGGCTCAGCCAGGCCTCGCTGATCCGCGTCCCCGCCACGATCCCCGGCAGCGGTTCCGGCCTCGAGCTGGAGCTGCGTTCCCCCGACAACTTGGCCAACCCCTACCTGGCGCTGGCGGTCGCCCTCGCCTGCGCCCTCGACGGCGTCCGCCGCGGCGACGAGCCGCCCGCCCCGCTCGACGAGACTCTGGTCCGCTACGACGACGAGGAGCTGCATCGCCTCGGCGTCCCCCTCCTGCCGGCCACCCTCGGCGACGCCCTGGTCGCCCTCGCCGCCGACGACGCCGTCCGCGCCGCCCTCGGCGACTTCGTGGTCGACCAACTCCTCCTCGTCAAGCGCGCCGAGTGGGACGACTACCGCCGCCACGTCAGCCCGTGGGAGCACGCCCGCTACGGCGAGTGACGGGCGATCGGCTACCGGCTATCGGCTACCGGCTACCGGCTATCGGCTTCGAGGGTCGAGGAGGGAACGGGACATGACGACCTCGCTGAGGCATCGGGCGCTGGCCGCGAGCCGGCGACCGATCGCCGATCGCCGATAGCCGATCGCCGATAGCGTCGATGATCACCGTCGCCGACGTGATCGCTCTCGCGCTGCCGCGCGGCACCCGCGTCCTGGCCGGCGCGGCCGGGCTCGGCCGAGAGGTGACCTGGGCGTCGCGCCTCCGGCCCAGCCCGCCCGCCTTCGGCCACCTGGCCGGGGGCGAGTTGGTGTTGCTGCCGGACGGCGTGCTGGCCCAACTCGACGAACGCCTCTCGCTCGAGGAGGCGGTCCGCCAGTTGGCCGGCTTCAACGTCGCCGCCGTCGCCCTCGTCGGCGCCGCCACCAAAGCGGCCCGCGCTGCCGCCGACGAGACCGGTGTCCCCCTGCTCCAGCTCCCCAAGCAGGCCGACCTCGGCCCGCTCGAGCGCAGCGCCGCCCGCCTGATCACGGAGCGGCGGCGGGAGGTCCAGCTCCGCGGCCAGGAGGTCGGCCGCCGCCTGACCGAGCTGGCGATCGCGGGCGAGCCGCTGGCCGGCGTCGTCCGCACCCTGGCCGAGATCGCGGGCCGCGCCGTCGCCCTCGAAGGCCGCGACGGACGGCTCCTGGCCTACCACGGCGGCGAGCGGCGCGGTCCCGCCCGCGATGTCCTCGCCGCCCACCTGGCTCGCGAAGCGCCCGCGCTCGGCCGCTGGCTGCGGACGGGCGCTGCCAGCAGCGCGGCCGATCCCCCGACCACGATTCTCCCGCTCGACGCCGACTGGGAGCGCGTGGCGGCGCCGGTGATCGGCCGCGACGGTCTCCTCGGCGGCGTCTCCTTGATCGTCCCCCGCGGCGGCGCCGTGCCCGAAGACGCCCAAGCGACCGCCCGCGGCGCCGCCGCCACCGCCGTCGTCCTCGCGCGCGAGCAGGCGGCCGCCGGCGCCCGCCTCGAGGTCGAGCTCCACGTCCTCGACGAGGTCCTCGACGGCGCCCTCCGCAGCGAGGCCACCCTGCTCCAGCAAGCCAAGCGGCTCGGCCACGACCTGCTCGCGCCGCACGTCGGCCTCGTCCTCAAGCTCGATCCCCCCGCCGGCCACGTCCGCGCCCAGCGGCGGGACGATCTCTGGTCGGCGCTGGGGGAAGTCGTCACCCGGATCGGCGCGCCGGCCGGCGAGCGTGCGCTCTGGCGGGTCCGGAACAACAGCGCCGAGGTCGTCTGGCCGGCCGCCGCCGGCGCCGACGCGGTCAGGATCGCCCGCGCCCTCCACGACGAGCTGCCGACCCTCGGGCCCGCCGGCGGCAAGGGGGGCGCCGCCGGCCGCGCCTCGGTCGGGGTCGGCACGCCGCGGGCAGGGATCGCCGGCATCCGCCGCTCCCACCAGGAAGCGCGCCAGGCGGTCGCCCTCGGGCGGCGGCTGCACGGCCCCGGCCACCTGACCCGGTTCGACGAGCTCGGCGTCTACCGCCTGATCTTCGCCGCCGAAGGGCTGCCGGAGCTGCGCAGCCTCCACGACGAGGCGCTCGCCCCCCTGCTCGCCTACGACCGCGACAGCGGCGGCGACCTGGTCCGCACCCTCGACGCCTTCTTCGCCGCCCGCTGCTCCCCGAAGGAGGCGGCCGAGATCCTCCACGTCCACCGCAACACGGTCCTCTACCGCCTCGACCGCGTGCGGGCGCTGACCGGCTGCAACCTCGACGACGCCACCACCCGCCTCCGCCTCCAGCTCGCCCTCCACGCCCACCTGGCGCTCTTCGCCGGCGAGCGACCCGACGCGGGGTGAGCGGCCGACCCCCGGTGACGCCGCTCGGGGCCAATCTGATCGCACCGCCCTGCTCCTGGAGAATGGCCGTCGCCCCCTCGTAGCGGACAGAAGGGCCGACTCATACGGAATCCGGATGATCGCTTCGGGTTTCCGGAGAGCGGCCCTCACCCCCGATCCCCTTGCCCCTGTCCCGTGCGCGGGAGAGGGGAGCCAGTCCCGCCTCCGGTTGTCGAACGGTTGAACCGGATTCCGGATCAGGGGCGCTGCCACTGCCGGGGGGCACTGGCGGCGGTCACGATCGTTGAGGTCCGGACCGAGCCGCGGCCCTCGGCGGTTCCGGGGAGGAGACCGGGCTCCACTGCCGAGGACCAGAGCGGGACGACCCCGGACCGATTCGGCATCGCCAGGGGTTGACACCGCGCCGCGTTCCGCTATTATCCCCTTAGTCTACAAATGTAGTAGACATTGAGGCAGGTCGGGGGGGAAGAGATGTCGCGCTTCGTGCTCTTGGCGCTCTTCGGGCTCGTCGCCCAGATGATCGACGGCTCGCTCGGGATGGCCTACGGCCTGACCTCGACCTCGCTCCTGCTCGCCTCCGGCGTCGCCCCCGCGGTCGCCTCCGCCAGCGTCCACATGGCGGAGGTCGGCACCACCCTCGCCTCCGGCGTCGCCCACTGGCGGTTCGGCAACACCGATTGGCGAACGGTCGGCCTCCTGGCGGCGCCGGGCGGGGTCGGCGCCTTCGCCGGCGCCGTCTTCCTCAGCTCCGTCTCCGCCGAGCGGATCGTCCCGGTCGTCGCCGTCTTCCTCAGCCTGCTCGGTGTCTACGTCCTGGTCCGCTTCGCCATCTTCGGCGGCTCGATCAAGGTCAAGCCCGGCTCCCTCGGCGCCCGCTTCCTGCTCCCACTCGGGCTCTGCGCCGGATTCCTCGACGCCGCCGGCGGCGGCGGCTGGGGGCCGATCTCGACCCCGACCCTGCTCGCCTCCGGCCGGATGCAGCCGCGCAAGGCGATCGGCACCGTCGCCACCAGCGAGTTCGTCGTTGCCCTCTGCGCCAGCCTCGGCTTCCTGATCGCGCTCTCGCACGAGGCGATCGCCTTCCAGGTCGTCGGCGCCCTCCTCGTCGGCGGCATGATCGCCGCCCCGATCGCCGCCTGGCTGGTCCGCCGGCTCAACCCCCGGATCCTCGGCTCGGCTGTCGGCGGGTTGATCATCGTCACCAACAGCCGCACCCTGATGCGAGAGTTCGGACTCGCCGCCGATGTCCAGGCCGCGGTCTACCTCGCCATCATCTCCCTCTGGATCGTCGCCCTCACCGTCGCGATCCGCGACGTCCGCGCCCAGGGCGGCCCCCTGGCCCCCGTGCCGGCCAACTGATTCCGCATCCGCTCGCGCGCTGCCGCTCCCGGACGTCGCCCGTCCTCCCCTCTCCCGCGCACGGGACCGGGGGAAGGGGGCCGGGGGTGAGGGCCGACTGCCGCCGCGGGAAGGCAAAGGGTTCACCCGGATTCCGTATGAGGGCCGTCGCCGAGCGACTGGGCGAACGCTCGCCCGGATCGATCTCCCTGCTATCATTCCCGGCCGAAGATCAACGCGGCCGCGCCGCCCGCGACCGGGCGCGCGGCCGCTCCCGCGTCCGCGGACGGCACGGCCGCCCGGGAGGACGGAGGCCGAGGGGTGAACGTCGTCGTCTTGGTCAAACAGGTGCCGGACATGAACGCGGTCCGGATCGACCGCGCCTCCGGGAAACTCCTCCTCGGCGGTCAGCAGGTCGTCAGCTCCTACGACGCCCACGCGGTCGAGGAGGCCCTGCGGCTCAAGGAGCGGCTCGGCGGTGAGGTCACCGTCGTCACCGTCGGCCCCGCCGCCGCCAAGGACGCCCTCAGCCGCGCCCTGGCGATGGGGGCCGACCGCGCCCTCCTGGTCGAGACGCCCGACGCCAACGCCCTCGATACTCTCGCCCTGGCCCGTCTCCTGGCCGACCACCTGCGCGCCATCGAGTTCGACCTGATCCTCGCCGGGCAGACCGCCGACGACTACGAGTCGGGTCAGGTCGGCGCCCAAGTCGCCGAGGTGCTCGATCTGCCGCTCGTCTCCTCCGCCGTCGAGCTCCAAACCGAGGACGGCCGGATCGTCGTCCGCCGCGACACCGAGGACGGCTACCAGACCGTGTCGGTTCCCCTGCCGGCGGTGGTCCTCGCCAGCACCGGCCTGAACGAGCCCCGCTACCCGTCGCTCAAGGGGATCATGGCCGCCAAGAAGAAGCCGCTCGACCGCGTCGCCGCCGAGCCGGAGGAGGCTGTCGCCCGTCTCTCCTGGGACGAGCCGGTCGTCCCCGAGCGGGGCGCCGCCGGGGTCGTCGTCCAGGACGTCCCGCCGGCCGAAGCCGCGCGCCAGCTCGTCGCCTGGCTGCGGGAGCAGAAGCTGATCTAGCGGCGCGTCAACCGTCGGGCGCCTGGTAGGGGCGACGCCCGCGTCGCCCGGTTCGGCGGTCGGGGGGCGTCGCGAACATCGCCCCGACAGGGGACGGGGCAGCGGTTCAGGGTCGCCGCCCGCCGAGCCCGCGGCGGCCGGCGACCCGCCGCCGCCCCCGACGACCGAGAGGAGACTCCGTGACCGAGTCAAGCGCCGCCGTCCTGATCGTCGGGGAAGTCGCGACCGACCGCTCGCTCCGCCCCGTCTCGCTCGAGCTGGTCACCGCCGGGCGCCGCCTCGCCGCCGCCGGCGCCCCGCTGACCGCCCTGCTGATGGGCGACGGCCTGGGGGATGCCGCCCGCGAGTTCGCCGCCGCCGGGGTCGACCGCCTCCTCGTCGTCGACGATCCGGTCCTCGCCGCCACCACCCCCGAAGCGGCCGCCACCGCCGTCGCTCAGGCCATCGCCGCCACCTCGGCCGGCGTCGTCCTGATCCCCGGCACGACCGCCGGCCGCGACTACGCGCCGCGGCTGGCCGCCCGTCTCGGGGTCGGCCTCGCCGCCGACGCCACCGACTTCGCGCTCGACGACGGGGTCCTGGTCGCCACCCGTCCGGTGCTCGGGGGCCGCGTCCAGAGCGCCGTCCACCTCCTCGCCCGGCCAGCGCTGGCGACCGTCCGCGCCGCCAGCTTCCCGAAGGCGGAGGCCACCGGCGCTGGCCCCGAGCCGGAGCCCCTCGCGGTCGAGTTCGGTCCCAACGACCGCCGCACCAGCGTCCTCGAGACGGCCCCGAAGGAGGCCGGGCCCGCGAACCTCGAAGCGGCCGAAGTCGTCATCGGCGGCGGGCGGGGTTTGAAGGAGCCGGGGAACTTCCGGTTGGTGGAGGAGCTGGCCGCCACCCTCGGCGGCGCGGTCGGCGCCACGCGGGCGGTGGTCGACGCCGGGTGGCGCCCCCACCACGAGCAGATCGGGCAGACCGGCCGCACCGTCGCCCCCCGCCTCTACCTCGCCGTCGGCGTCAGCGGCGCCGTCCAGCACAACGTCGGCATGCAGGGCTCCGACTACGTCGTCGCCATCAACCGCGACCCCGACGCCCCGATCTTCAAGCTCGCCGCGTTCGGCGTCGTCGGCGACCT
>JBBSNJ010000117.1:0-7554 GCA_038232775.1 Thermomicrobiales bacterium | reverse complement strand
GATCATCCGCTGCGCGCCTTCTAAGCTCTCGCCGTATTTGGCGGCGAGCAGGACTTTGCCGAAGAAGCGCCGCGAGGGCTCGACGGGGGTGACCTCGCCGAACGCGACGAAGGCGTCGTCGTCGCCCTCGAGCCAGGCGGCCATCGCGTCGAGGTCGCGGTCGGTCGGGGGGGTGCTCATCCGTCCGGATCGACCGAGAGATCGCGCCCCTAGGCCGCGATGAACTCGATCGGCTCGTGCCGCGTTTCGATCTCGACGACGAGGTCTTGGAGTTCGGCCACCTCCATGGTCGTGCTCCTCTCGTCCGAATCGTCCTTCCTCCCGCGATCGGCGTGAACTGCCATCGCTCTCGCTCAACGTCCTCCTCGGTCGCCCAGCGGAAAGCGATCGCGCCATTGGCTTCCTGGAACGCGTATCGGCGCCGATTGTCCAGTGAGTGAAGGACGCCGTCACGCTCATACAGCCGGATCGGTGCGAGACTCGCGGGATCGATGCGCCCGGAGACCAACGCCGCGATCAAATCCGCGCCGGTGCCGTCATCTTTGAAGCTCGGCCCGTTAGGATCTTGGCTGAAGCGGACGAGGAATGGATCGATCAACGACGTGCTCGTCTCTCTGCCGACCACTCCTTCCCCCGTTTCGATCGTGGCCGCTCAGCGTTCGAGGAGATGGACCTCCTTCGAATCCCATTCCTCTGTGCCCGGGTCGATTGGTCGCCTTTGCTCCAGCCCGTCGGTCCTCGCTGTTCTGATCCGCCTCTCGCTCTTGTCCCGGAACCCCTTGGTGGTCCCTATGATCTACTCGTAGACTTTCGCCGCCAGCAACAGCTCGGCGACGAAACGCCACGAGGGAACAGCGGGGACCGGCTCGCCACGGTTCAGGTGCAATCCGTCGACATCCTCGACGAAGGAGGCTAGTGCGGGCAGATAGCGATCGAGCGTTGGGTTCTCCCACTCCTCGCTGTGATCGAGTCGGTCCTGATCCAACGCCCACACAAACGTAGCCAGATCCTCTCGCGTCCTCACGGCCCGAGCCATCGCCGTCAACGAGAGCGCCTGGGGTTCTTGAGACGGACCGAGCGACCCTCGGTCTTGGTCGTGAGCTTCCATCCCTCTGCCTCGATCTCCTGATTCGTGGCCCATCGGTATCGGATGAGCATTCCAGCTTGTCGGAAGACCCACAGCCGCCGGTTGTCAAGCGTGAATAGGTGATTGCCGAATCGGAAGATACGGATTGGAGGGATGTCCCTTGGCGAAACCCGCCCGTCCTGGAGGGCTGCGACCAGGTCGGCCAAGGAACGGCCATCCCGAAACGTGGGAAGGATGCTCTCTTGGGAGAAGCGGATCAACCGGGGATCCCCCTATTGCGGGATCTCGTCCCGACCGCTCATCCCGTCCCGCGAACCCGAAGAGGTCGACCAGCACGGCCAGGTCTACCTTCAGCCGGGAGTCTACACAGTACTTCCCGCCGCGCCTCCTGGTCAGCGTGCCAGGGAGATCGGGCGCTGCGGCCGCATAGCCGGCCAGGCGTCGCCCGGTTCGTTGACGCCCCTTAAGGGCAAACCTATACTCGCAGCGGTTGGTTGCGGGTCGCCCGAGAGAGCCGGGGCAGGGTTGCGGAGGGAGACGAGGGTGGCGGAAACGGCGCAGTCGGCGGCGGCGCCGGGGATGGCGGTCGCGAGCCAGGACGGGATCGACCTCGACGAGGTCCGCCGCATCTTGTCCCACTTCACCTTCCAGGACCACCAGGAGGCGCAGGAGCTGATCCTCTCCGCCCTCCAGGAGGTCAACGAGCACTTCGGCTGGGTCTCGCTGGCCGCCGCCGAGCTGGTCGCCGAGCACTTCGAGACGACCGCCACCCGCGTCTACGGTCTGCTCACCTTCTACGCCGACTTCCGGACCGAGCCGCGCGGCAAGCACTTCATGCTCCTCTGCCACGGCATGGCCTGCTACGTGATGGGCTCGCAGCAGTTGGTCCAGGAGCTCGCCGACTCCTGGGACATCGCCGACGGCCGCACCACCACCGACGGCGAGCTGACGGTCCAGGTCGTCAACGGCTGCCTCGGCGTCTGCGACCGGGCGCCGATCGTCAAGCTCGACGCCGACTACCACGGCGACCTGACTGTCGAGACGCTCAACGACGCGATCCGCCGCGCCATCGCCGGCGGTGGCTCCTGGCGGGACGCCCACGCCGCCCCCCATCCGGCGGACGAACCCGTTCGGCACCACGACGACGACTAGCAGGCCGCGGAGAGAGCCCACCATGACCGAGCACGCTACCGACCCCACCTCTCCGGCTCGCCCCTCCTCGGGCAGCGTCGGGGATGGCCCGCTCCGCTCCAAGGCCGCGTTCGAGGCGCTGCGCGGTCGCGCCGAGGAACGCTGGCAGGAACTCTGGAGCGGGGACCACGCCGTCGTCAGCGTCGGCGTCGATAGCTCGTCGCTGGCCAAGGGCGCGCCCGGGGTTCTGGCCGCCTGCCGCCGCCTGCTGGCCGGGGAGCGGGCCGTCGTCCGCGAGGTGAGCGGCAACGGCGCGATGTGGATGGACCCCCACGTCGAGATCAAACGCCCCGGCGAACCGCCGATCGTCTACGGCCCGATCCGGCCCGAGGAGGTCGAAGCCCTCCTCAGCGGGGCGCTCGAGGACCGCGCCGTCGGCGTCCGGGGCGAGACCGCCTTCAACGGCGTGCCGCCCCTCACCGACCATCCCTTCTTCAAGCACCAGCAGCGGATCGTGCTCGCCAACGTCGGGGTGATCGAGCCGGAGTCGGTCGAGGACGCCATCGCCCGCGGCGCCTACTCCGCCTATTTGAAGGTCCTCTTCGACCTCTCGCCCGAGGAGGCGATCGCCGAGGTGACGGCCGCCAACGTCCGCGGCCGCGGCGGCGCCGGCTTCCCGGCCGGGATCAAGTGGGAGAGCGGGCGCAAGGCGCGGGCGAGGCCGAAGTTCGTCGTCTGCAACTCCCACGAAGGGGAGCCGAACGTCTACAAGGACCGCCGCATCCACGAGGGGGATCCCCACCGCATCCTGGAGGGGATCCTGATCGCCTGCATCGTCTGCGGCGCCGAGCGCGGCTACAACTACATCGGCGGCGAGTACCCGCTGGCGATCGCCCGCTTCCGGCAGGCGGTCGCCGACGCCGAGCGGCTGGGGCTGATCGGCCGCGATGTCCTCGGCACGGGCAAGGACGTCTTTTTCCGGGTCCGCACCGGCGGCGGTGCCTACATCTGCGGCGAGGGCTCGGCCCTGATGTACTCGATCATGGGCGTCCGCGGCCAACCGCGGACCAAGCCGCCCCGCTCGGTCGAGGAGGGGATCTGGAAGCGGCCGACGGTCGCCAACAACACCGAGACCTTGTCCAACATCCCCGACATTATCCTGAAGGGGGGGGAGTGGTTCGCCGGGATCGGGACCGAGAAGAGCAAGGGCACCAAGCTGATGACGGTCCAGGGACCGATGCAGAGAGTCGGCCTGGTCGAGGTGCCGATGGGGGTCCGGCTCGGCACGCTGGTCGAGGAAATCTGGGGCGGGATGCGACCCGGCTACCGGTTCAAGGGGATCCAGACCGGCGGCGTCTCGGCCGGCCCGCTAACCGAGGAGCACTTCGACCTCCCGGTCGACTTCGACTCCCTGACCGAAGTCGGCGGGATGCTCGGCTCGGGCGGCTTCGCCGTCTTCGGGGAGGATATCTGCGCGGTCGACTACGCCCGCTACCTGACCGCCTTCAACCGCTACGAATCGTGCTCCAAGTGCGTCCCCTGCCAGCGCGGTAACCCGGCGCTGGTGGAGATCCTGGACCGCATCCGCCTCGGCCGCGGCTCGCTCGACGACCTCCCCCTCATGGAGCGGACCTCTAAGCACATCATCGAGCTCTCCCTCTGCGGCCTCGGCCAGGTGGCGCCGATGCCCCTGCTCGGGATGCTCAAGCAGTACGAGGCAGAGTTCCGCGCCCACATCGTCGACGGCGTCTGCCCGGCCGGCGTCTGCCCGATCGGCACCCCGGTCGAGGCGGCGGCGCCGGTCCTGGTCGCCGCCGACTGAGCGGTCGCCTTCGCCGGAAGCCCACTCGCCCGCTCTCGGGCGGCGGGGCTTGCGGCGGGTTGTGGGGCGGCGGTGCCCGGCGCGAGTCGGCTGCTAATCTCAGGGTGGAGGAGCAAGCAGCATGACCGTCGCCCTGCCGCCCCAGCTTCGGGCGCTGCTCCAGGAGGAGGTGGTCTCGGGCGCGGAGCCGGACGCCGACGCGGTGATCGCGCTCGCATTGAGCCGTCGCCAAGAACGGGACGACCTGGCCAAGCGCCCACGGCGCCACGCCACGCCGTAGTTCGGACCGGACCCGATCGAGCGCGGCGCGGTCGTTAGGCATACTTCGGCGCTTCCCGCACAAACCCGAGAGAAGGCGCGGCGCCACTCCCCGGCGCGGCATCGACCGAAGTTCGGCGTCCTCCCTTGACCCACCCGCTGCCTGGAACCGGTGACAGCAACGGCCGCGCGATTGCTCCGGACCGAACCCGCCTCAGCCAAGCTCGATGGTTGTCCCCGCTTCCGTCGCCCGCGCCCGGTCGAAGGCGCGCCGGGCGACGACCACGTCCTGGACCGCGTTGCCGACCGATTTGAAGAGCGTCACCTCGTCGTCGCTGGTCCGGCCCGGGGCGGTGCCGGCCGCGACCATCCCCAGCTCGCGCGCGAAGTGCCCACGGTCGACCAGGCCGTCCCGCAGCGGCACGATCAGATCCCCCGCCTCGGCCAGGGCGGCCTCGACCGCGTCGACGACGACCGTGGCGCGGGCGACGGTCGCCGCCGGCAGCTCCTGCATCTCGGGAGTGTAGGCGCCGACCGCGTTGACGTGGCTGCCGGGTCGGAGGTCGGCGTCGTCGAAGACGGGGGTGCGCGAGGTCGTTGCGGTGCAGACGACGTCCGCGTCGCGGACGGCGGCCGCGGCGTCGGTGGTCGTCTCCAAACGGGGCAGGAGGTCGGGCCAGTCGCGCCCGAGAATGTCGCGCAGCCTGGCGAACGCGGCCTCGTCCCGGTCGACGGCGACGATCCGTTCGATCGGGCGGACGGCGCAGACGGCCGCCATCTGGGTCGCTCCCTGGGCGCCGGCGCCGACGACGGCGAGGGTCCGGCTGTCGGGGCGGGCGAGGAGGTCGGTCGCGGCGCCGGAGACGGCGCCGGTGCGGAGGGCCGTCAGGAAGGTGCCGTCCATGATCGCCAGCGGCTGGCCGGTCTCGGGGTCGAGCAGGCAGACCAAGGCGTGGATCGTCGGCAGGCCACGCGCCGGGTTCTCCGGGAAGACGGCGACGACCTTGAGACCAAGGGCGCCCATCGACGGCACGCGGGCGGGCATGAAGAGTGCATCGCCGTTCGCCTCCGGCACCGGGATCACCGTTCGCAGCGGCGACGCCGTCCTCCCCGCCGAGAGTTCGGCGAAGGCGCCCTTCATCAGCTCGACCGCGTCGACCATCGGCACCAGCCGCCGGACGTCCTCCCTCGTCAGCGCCAACACGGCGATCCTCCCCCCGCTCCCCGCCGCCGGCCCCCCCGGTCGATCCGCCCGGAGAGGCTTCCGTCCGCTCCTACGATGGTTTGGTCGGCCGAGTTTATCGGCGGGACGGTCGTCCGGCAACCGACACAGCGTGGACGGTCGCCGTCGCGCGAGCGACAGCGACGACCAACGCCGGACTCTCCGCACGTCGGTGGGTCGTCGCGCCGTGCTACCATCGGAACCCGCGAGGTCGCAGCCAAGGTGCTCCGGGTGGGCGCGTCGGGCGCCGGCGCGGCTCTGATCTCGGCCGCTGCCGGCGGCGCCGGGTTGTCGTTTTGCCGAGGACATCATGACCCCCGCCTTCGGCCGGGGAGCCGCAAGTCGGCCTTGGGTGGACGCTCGCCTCGTCCGGCGGCGCGGCCGGGGTTGGACCGGTCGGGGGACGAGATGACGGCTGGCGGTGAGCGGACGAGCAGCGAGGTGAGTGATACGGCCACGATCCGGCCGCGATCCGAACGTCGGCTGCCGGTTGCGTTGGTCTGCGCCGACTGCGGGGTCGGGCTCGGCGAGCGCTACGGCTGGTGCGCGGGCTGCGGCGCGGCCTACTGCTTCCCCTGCGGGCGGCGCCACTTCTGCACGCCGAGCTGTCCCGCCAACGGCTGCCTGGCCGGGTTCTGCGTGCGGGAGGTCCGCGCCGGGGTCCTCGCCGCGACGTGGGGACTCCCCCCGGAGTAGGACGGGCCGCGGTGGGCGGAGCGTCCGACGCCGCGGGGCCGGCTGTCGGGGCGATGGCTCCGTCGTTCGAAGTCCGAACCCCGTTGGGCGAGCCCAGCCCTCGTTTCGATCGGGATTGCATCCTGGGGCGCTGTGCAGAAGCATCGGCCCGAGGCCACGGAGTTGGGCTGTTGGCCACTGTCGCCCTGCGGGCGACGGGCGCAGCAAGCGGCGCCCCTACGACAGGTTGCGGCCGGTCAGGTTCATTGCGACCCGCTATAGAATCGCGCCCGCATGGCACCCTTCCGCTCGCCAGGAACCGGGAGCGGCCCGGCGGCGAATCTGGCCCCCCTACACGCCCGGCTCGCCCGCGGGCTTGCTCCCGACGTGCAGCGCTACCGCCCCACCCCCGAGGAGGCGATAGCCGGCGTCGGTGAGCCCGGCTTCCCGCATCAAGCCGGCCAGCTCCGCCGCCGGGGGGAAGGCGGCGACTGAGCTCGGCAGGTAGCGGTAGGCGTCGCGGTCGCCGCTGAGCAGTCCGCCGACGAGCGGGACGACGCGCGAGAAGTACCAGCCGAAGACCCTCCCCAGTACCGGCACCCGGTAGGGCGTCAGCTCCAGGCAGACCAACCGCCCGCCCGGCTCCAGCACGCGGGTCAGCTCGCGCAGCGCCGCCCGGTAGTCGGCCATGTTGCGGAGCCCGAACGAGACAGTGCAGGCGGCGAAGGTGCGGTCGGCGAACGGCAGGGCGAGCGCGTCCCCGACCACCCAGGAGACCGCGTTCCGTTCCCTCCCTCCATCGGCCTGACCGTCCCCGGGAGCGGGGGGGATCGGGTCCCGCCGGGTCCCGACTTTCGGTTTGGCGGGGAGGGCGGGCGACTCGGCCGGCCCCTCGTTCGCCCCCGAGGGTGGGGGGGCCGAGGAGGCCACGCCGGGAGACGGCGCGCTGCCCCGGCGCGACTTCGCCGCCGCCGCCGCGATCATCGGCGCCGCGAAGTCGACACCGACGACACCGCGGGCGCCGCCGGCCGCGAGCGCGAGCGCGAGGTCGCCGGTGCCGGTCGCCACGTCGAGGGCGAGGGAGGTCCCCGGCGGGCGCCCGTCGAGCGCGGCCCGCACCGCCAGGCGACGCCAGGCGGCGTCGCGCCCTCCCGTCATCAACCGGTTCATCAGGTCGTAGCGGGGGACGATCCGGCCGAACATGCCCCGCACCTCGGGGCCGCCGCGCAGCGCCCCTACGCGGGAGGACGTCCCGTCGGCGGGTGAGGAGGGCTCGTCGTTCACAGGAGGAGACTCCCGGCCTGGAGGAGGGCGAAGACCAGCGCCAGCCGCGCCGTCGCCGCCAGCAACGGGTTGAAG
>JBBSNJ010000116.1:0-7565 GCA_038232775.1 Thermomicrobiales bacterium | reverse complement strand
GGTCGGCAAGGGGATCGCGGGGCGAGCCACGGCCGTCGGGACGGGGGAGGGCTGATGCCGGTCGTCGCCGGGGTTGACTCCTCGACCCAGTCCTGCACCGTCGTCCTCCGCGACGCCGAGACGGGCGCCGTCCTCGCCTCCGCCTCGGCCCCCCACCCGCCGACGACCCCACCCGTCAGCGAGCAAGACCCGCGCGCCTGGTGGGGGGCGCTGGAGCGGGCGTTCGGCGGGCTGCCGAGCGATCCGCGGCGGGAGGTTCGCGCCTTGGGCATCGGCGGCCAGGGGCACGGCCTGGTCGCCCTCGACGCCGCCGGTGAGGTCGTCCGCCCGGCCAAGCTCTGGAACGACACCACCTCGGCGCCGGAGGCGCGGGAGCTGGTCGCCCGGCTCGGTCCGGCCGCCTGGGCGGAGCGGGCCGGCAGCGTCCCGGTGGCCGCCTTCACGATCAGCAAGCTCCTCTGGCTGCAACGCCACGACCCCGACTCGTACGCCCGCCTCGACCGGATCATGCTGCCCCACGACTGGCTCAACGTCCGGCTGACCGGCCGCCCGGCGACCGACCGCAGCGAGGCCTCCGGCACCGGCTACTTCTCGCCCGCGACTGGAGCGTACGACGCGGGTCTGCTCGCCCTGGTGGAGGCGGGGCGCGACTGGCTGCCGGCGTTGCCGGACGTCGTCCCCCCCGACGACGCGGTCGGCGGTGTCACCGCCGAAGCCGCCGGCCGCCTCGGCTTCCCGGCCGGGGCCGCGGTCGCGCCGGGCGCCAACGACAACCCCGCCAGCGCCCTCGCCTACGGCCTGCGGCAGGGGGACGTCCTCGTCTCGCTCGGGACCTCCGGCACCGTCTTCGCTCCCCACCCCCGACCCATCGCCGACCCCGCCGGCGCCGTCAACGGCAACGCCGACGCCACCGGCGCCTTCTTGCCGCTCGTCTGTACCCTGAACGCGACCAAGGTGACCGACCTCGCCGCCCGCCTCCTCGGCGTCGACCACGACGGCCTGGCCGTCCTTGCCCTCGCCGGGCCGCCCCGCCCCGACCGCGCTGTCCTCCAGCCCTATCTCGATGGCGAGCGCGTGCCGGACCGCCCGGCCGCCCGCGGCCTGCTCGCCGGGCTTCGCTCCGACCTCGGGCGGGAGGAGTTCGCCCGCGCCGCCTTCGAGGGGCCGCTGTTCGGCCTCGCCGAAGGCTTCGAGGCGCTGGAGCGGCTCGGCGTGCGGACGGACGGTCGGCTGCTGGTGACGGGCGGGGGAGGCCGCTCGCCCGCCTACCGCCAGCTCCTGGCCGACATCTTCGGCCGCCCCGTCCACTTCGTCGACGTCGGCGACGCGGCGGCGGTCGGGGCGGCGGTCCAGGCCGCGGCCGTGCTGGCCGGCTCGCGGGTGGCCGAGGTCGCCGCGGCCTGGGCGCCCGCGACCGAGGTCGTCGCCGAGCCGCGGCCCGAGCAGGGGGTGGCCGAGGTCCGCGACCGCTACCGGCGGCTGACGGCGGCGGAGGCGCTGGATGGCTAGGCGGCGCCTCCCGGACGAGACCGGGATCTTCTTGGTCCTGGTGATCGTGGTCGTGATCCTCGGGCTCCTCTCGCCCCCGTTCCGCTCCGTCTCGAACGGGCTGGTGCTGCTCCTGAACGGTTCGGTGATCGCCTTCCTCGCCCTCGGCCAGACCTTCGTCCTGCTGACCGGCGGGATCGACCTCTCGACCGGTGCCAACGTGGCGATGACCGGCGTCCTGGCGCCGCTGCTGATGGAGCGGGGGCTCGCCTGGCCGCTCGCCGCGCTCGGCGCGCTGGCGGCCGGGATGCTGCTCGGGGTGGTCAACGGGGCGATCGTCCACTACGTCAGGGTGCCCGCCTTCATCGCCACCTTCTCGACGCTGGGGATCGCGACCAGCATCCCGCTGATCATCACCGGCGCCAACTCGATCTCGGTCGTCGACGTCGGCTTCGCCGTGGTCGGCCAGGGGCGCCTGCTCGGCATCCCGGTGCCGGTCGTCCTGCTGGCGCTCTTCGCGGTCGCCGCCTGGTTCCTCCTCTCGTGGACCAAGACGGGGGTCCACATCTACGCCCTCGGCGGCAACCAGGCGGCTGCCCGCCTGGCCGGCGTCGGCGTTGGCCAGACGATCATCACCGTCTACGCCCTGAGCGGCCTCTGCGCCGGGATGGGCGGGCTGATCTCGACCTCCCGCCTGATGGTCGGCTTCCCGGCGACCGGGTTGGGGAACGAGCTCTTCTTCTCGATCGCGGCCGCGGTCGTCGGCGGGGTCAGCCTCTTCGGCGGCGTCGGCAGCGTCGCCGGGGCGATGATCGGCGCCGTCCTGATCGCCGCCGTCAGCAACGGCATGAACGTGCTCAACGTCAGCTCCTACTGGCAGTCGTTGGTGATCGGCCTGATCATCCTCGCCGGCGTCTCGCTCGACACCGTCCGCCGCTCGCTCGCCGGCCGCCCCCTCCCCGGCGGATTCGGGCGGCGGGCGGAACAGGACGGGACGGACCCGGCTGACCCAGAGGCGCTGGCCCCTCCGGTCGGCACCCGGTCGGGGGGCTGAGCTGATGGCCCGCGACGCGCCGCGGACGAGGCGCCGCCCCCGACCGCGGACCGCCGGGCGGAGTCCCCCGTGACGCCGCCCGGCCTGGGCCCGCGCGCCCCCCGACTCGTCCGCCGAGAGACCGACGACAGGAGAGCTTGATGATCCGGAACTCCCGATTGCAGCCGCGCCGCCTCCGCTCGACGCTCGTGCTCGGGGCCGGCCTGCTGGCCACCGCCCTCGCCGCCGCCCCGATCGTCCCCTCCGCGCTCGCCCAGGAAGCGACCCCGGCCGCCACGCCGGTCATGGTCGACCCCTCCCGCGACGGACTGCCCGAGAGCTGCGACGCCGAGCGGCCCGTGCTCGGCGTCGCCCTGCCGAACACGGTCAATCCCTACTACGTGGCGATGCAGGAGAGCTTCGTCGAGAACGGGGAGGCGGCGGGCTTCGACGTCAACGTCGCGATCGCCAACGACTCCGACGCCAACCAGCTCTCACAGATCGACGCCTTCATCCAGCAGGACGTCTGCGCCGTCGCCCTGAACGGGGTCAACTCCGGGCCGGCCGCCGCCAGCGTCGCCGCCCTCGACCGGGCCGGTATCCCCGTCTTCACCGTCAACGTGATCGTCTCGCCGGAGGACCTGGAGCGGCAGGACGCCGAGATCGTCCAGTACGTCGGCGCCGACCAGGTCGAGGGCGGCCAGGTGATGGGCGAGGCGGTGATCGAGGACTTCGGCACCGACGCCGAGATCGTCTACGGCATCGTCGGCGACCCGGACCAGATCCCGACCAACCAGCGCGACCAGGGCTTCCGCGACGCGCTGGCGGTCAACCCGAACGCGAGCGAGGCGGCCCTCGTCAACGGCTTGGTCGATCCCCAGGTCAGCCTGCGGGTGACGACCGAGATGCTGCAAGGCAACCCCGACATCAACGTCATCTTCGCCGACACCGGACCGCACGCGGTCGGCGCGATCCAGGCGATCCGGCAGCTCAACCGCTCGGGCGAGGTCGCCCTCTACGGCTTCTGCGCCGCCGACACCGCGCTCGACGACACCCTCTACCGCGGCTGCGCCGCCCAGGAGCCGGCCGACTACGCTCGGATCGTGGTCAACCAGGTCGCGAGCTACCTCAACGGCGAGGACATCTCGGCCGAGATCCTGCAACCGTTGAAGGTCTTCACCGAGGGCGAGGAGCCGGCCCCGGGCGAGGTCGGCTAGCCGTCGCAGACGGCAGACGGCAGACGGCAGACGGCAGACGGCAGTAAGACGACCGTCCAGCCCTCTGACTACTGACTACTGGCTACGGCCGTCGGGCGTCGGCCGTCCGCCGTCTTCAGGGAGAGGACCGCGTGCCACCTTCCGCCGCCCTCGTCGCCCAGGACGTGTCGAAGCGGTACGGGCGGACGCTCGCGCTCGAAGGGGTCACGCTCGCCCTGACCCCCGGCGAGGTCCACGGCCTGGTCGGGCACAATGGGGCCGGCAAGAGCACCCTGCTCCGGCTGTTGGCCGGGGCCGAGCGGCCCGACGTCGGCGCGATCATGATCGGCGGCCGGCGGCAGAGCTTCGCCGGCCCGGCCGACGCGATCGCCGCCGGCGTCGCCTCCGTCTACCAAGAACTCTCGCTGGTCGACCAGCTCACGGTCGCCCAAAGCATCTTCCTCGGCCGGGAGCGGACCCGCGGCGGCCGGTTGGCCAAGGGGGAGATGGAAGCGGCCGCCGCTCGTCTCTGCGCCGACTTCGGGCTCGACGTCGACCCGACGGCGAAGGTGGGCGAGCTGGCCGTCGCCCGGCGGCAGATGGTCGAGATCGTCGCCGCCCTCCAGCGGAACGCCCGCTCCCGGCTCCTCGACGAGCCGACGACGGCGCTGGTGGCGGATCGAATCGAACAACTGCGGGCGACGGTACGTCGCCTCGCCCGCGAAGAGGGGCTGGCCGTTCTGCTGGTCGACCACAAGCTGGACGAGGTCTTCGCCGTCGCCGACCGGGTGACGGCGCTCGCCAACGGGGCGGTCGTCCTCGCCGGCGCCGTCGGCGAGGTGGTCCAGGCCGACGTCGTCCGCGCCATCGTCGGCGAGGTGGTCCAGGCCGACGTCGTCCGCGCCATCGTCGGCGAGGCGACCCCGGTCGAGGCAACGACCGGGTCTCCGGCCGCCGGGGCGGCGCGGCCGGCCGGCGGGGCCGGCGAGCCGAGGCTCCGGGTCGAGGGGCTGGCGACCGAGCGGCTGCGTGGCGTCTCGCTGGTGGCCGGGGCCGGGCAGATCCTCGGGCTCTATGGCCTCGTCGGCTCAGGCCGCTCCCGTTTCCTGCGGACCCTCGTCGGGCTCGAGCGCCCAACCGCCGGGGTGGTCACCCTCGAGGGCCGCCGCTACCGGCCCCGCGGCCCGCGGGACGCGATCGCGGCCGGGGTCGCCTACCTTTCGGAGGAGCGCAAGGCGGACGGGTTCGTGCCGGCGATGACTCCCCCCGCCAACGTCACCCTCCCCGTCCTCGACCGCTTCGCCACCGGCGGCGTGCTCCGCCGCGGGGCGATGGCGGGCGCCGCCCTCGACGAGCTGCGGCGGGTCCGGATCCGGGGCCGGCTCGACGGCCCGATCCGCGACCTCTCCGGCGGTAACCAGCAGAAGACCCTCTTCGCCCGCGCCACCCTGGAGCGTCCCCGCCTGCTGCTGCTCGACCAACCGACGAAGGGGGTCGACATCGGGGCCAAGGCCGAGATCCACGCCATCGTCCGCGATCTGGCCGCCTCGCAGGGGATCGCCGTCGTCGTCGTCTCCGACGAGGAGGACGAAATCCTCGGGCTGGCCGACGAGATCGCCGTCTTCCGCGACGGCCGCTGCGACGGGACGACCTACCCGCGCGGCACGATCGACGCCCGCCGCCTCCGCCAGCTCGCCTGGACCGGGGTCGGGGCAGACGCCGTCGAGGAAGCCGCGGGCGCCTGAGGTCGGTCGCGGGGCGGACGGGGGGGAACTTCGATCAGCCGGTCATCGACGCGCGGGCGGCCCCAGCCTCGGTCCCGGCCCCCGCGGCGTGGTGGTCGCTTGGAGTTGGGTCAGGGTTGTTGATGTGGAAGCTTGGCCCCGCACCGGGGGGCCGCGGGATGGGGCCGTCTCCAGACGCGGTCGCTTGGTCGTTGTCGCCCGGCCCTGAAGGGACCGGGCTGAAGCGACGAACCCCCCTGAAGGGGGCTCATCCGGAATCCGGGAGGGCAGCTCCTGGGGAAGCGGCAGCGATCACCCTGATTCCGTATCCTACGAACTTCGGATCATTACTTCGGCTACCCGGAGCGATTCCCTCACCCCTGGCCCCTGTCCCGTGCGCGGGAGAGGGGAGCGTGGTCGCGGACCGCCGGGCCAACACCTACGACTCACCCGGATTCCGTATGAGCCGGGAGCCGGCCGGGGTTCCGGCCCCCTTCCCCCTTTCCCCTTTCCCGTTGGCGGAGCGGTTCAGCCGGACTCCGTGTCGCCGCCTCCGGAAGCGGTGTCGCCCGCGGGCGGGCGCCGCATCGTCCAGTGGGTCGGCCCGCCGGGCAGGAGCGGCACCCCCTCCCGCTCGACCGCGAAGCCGAGCCGCTCGTAGAAGCGGACGGTCTCGGGCCGCTGCGTCTCCAGGTAGCAGGCGACCCCGTCGCGGTCGGCGCGGGCCAGCGTCGCCGCCAGCAGCCTCCTCCCCACCCCCTGCCCCTGCGCCTCCGGGACGACGCCGACCACCTCCAGGTACCAGACCGGGTCCGGCGGGAACGCTTGCTCGACGTTGGCGCCGAGGCGCATCAGCGGCGGCAGGGAGCGCGGCGCGACGATCGCGATCGGCAGCAGCGACGGCAGCGCCCGCAGCGTGCGCCGGCCCCCCCACGGGTAGCCCCCCGGCGGCAGCCAGACCGCCACCCCCACCAGCCGTCCCGCCGAGACCGCCCCGTACGTCTCGCCGAAGGGGAGCGCATCCCCCACCGCCGCCCCGAAGAAGGCGCGTCCGGCCCGCCGCAGCCGCGCCGGGTCGGGGAAGATCCGGCGGTAGATCGGATCGGCGGCGAAGCTCGCCGCCAGCACTGCCCCGGCCTCGCCGACCTGCTGCCGCCGGAGCGGGACGATGGCGACGGACGGGGAGCGGCGCTCGCCCGCGGGGGCGTTGATGCGGTCGTCGGCGGTCGTGCTGGCGGTGGCCATCGTTCCCCCTGGTTCGCTCACGGGCTTGCTCAAGGAGCCGGCGCGGCGATTTCGCGGTGGTCGGCGGCGCCCGCCACTGACCGCCGGTCCCCGATCGGGTGCGCCCCGCCGGTGGCGCCGGTTCCCGCCTGGTTCGCCCGCAGCAGCCCGATGCCGAGGGTCAGCAACCCCGCCGCGAGCAGGAGGGCGCCGACGTAGGCCAGGTTGATCAGGCCATTGGGCGCGGTCGCTTTGGGCGAGAGGACGGAGAGGAAGAAGGCGGCCGGCAGCAGGATCGCCGAGATCGGGATGGCCTCCCGCGCGAACCGCCGCCACCCCGCCGAGAGCCCCGTCTCGTCGACGTAGCGCAGCGCCACCAGCGACAGGACCAGCAGCACCGCGGCGTGGGCGTGCCCCGCCCGCCACAAGTCCTGCCGCAGCGGGTTCGCCCGATAGGCCGGATCGCCGATCAGCAAGCCGAGCAGGCTGACGCCGCCGTAGATCGCCGTCGGGAAGACGAGCAAGAGGATGGCGGCCGTCCGCCGCGATTCTTTGGACATGGCCCCGTTTCCTCTCCCGAGCTCGATATCCCATTGTGGAATGTCGTCCACATCGGCTAGGATAGACATGGCAAAGTGGAATGTCAAGGTCGCCGGGTGACCGAGCGGCTAGGGGGCAATGGGGGTGGGCCACACCCCGCCTCTGATACGGTCTCCTGGAGCCCCCTTTGCATGCCCGCTGCGGTAGCCGGCCCTCACCCTCAGCCCCCTCTCTCCCGGACCGTTTGGTTTCTGGCCACCGGAGAGGGTTTCCGGGAGAGAGCCCCCCGGCCCCGCTCCCGGTGCGTGGGACAAGGGCAAGGGGGGAGCGTGGTCGCGAACGGCGGGTGGAACACCCACG